>JACRBE010000021.1 GCA_016213235.1 Chlamydiales bacterium
AATGATTTTTTTTTGTTTTGCATCTTCTATCGTTAAACCAGAAATAATTTTTATGTTCTTATCGTCTGCAATAGGCACAATCCAAAACGGCGTTTTAGTATATTGAAATCTTAAAGAGCTTTGCATATCATTACAAAAATCCAGATAACTTTTATCTCCTAAAATGCACTCCTTTGTCTCTCCACAGTGTTTTAGCCCAAGCAATAATGTTAAAAACTTATGTGATGCATCCGGACGATCATTCCTTCCAATTAACACAAGCTCTTCTGACAAATTAGGAAATGGGATTTGCATATTTTCATGATGCAGCAAAAGCGGCCCAGAATAAATAACCCCGCGAGGATAGGAAATATAACTTTCCTGCCGTTTATTTAAAGAACAGGCAGCAGTATCACTGTCTGGATAAAGATCTTTTACCTTAATAAAGAAATAACAAAACAAAAACATGCCGCTAACAATCAAGGCACACATTGTGATTAAACAACACAAAATCAATCGATTAAAGCGATAAATAGAGAGCGTAAAGGTCATATTAATATATTACATACTAGCTAATTATTTCATTAATTAATGCAGTTTATACCATTTAAAAAATTAAAGCAAAAAAACTTGCCTGTTTTTATTCTGTTGAAAAAAAAAAGTTTTATATTTAAGTTGCGATTTATGGAGGATACATCTTATATGTCTTCTCCCCCTAAAACCATGTTAAATATTACGCTAAGCTATTTAATCATAATATCTAAGCATAATATTTAACAAAATAAGGAGTATAGCTGGCAATGGAAGGTAAAAAACAAAATAAAGAAGGCATGACCGTCCAAGAAATAGAAGGCATTGCTAAAAAATATAGATTTGAGCTTGTTTTCTGTTTGGCTTTTATACTAGCTGCAGCCTTTTCTTACCTTTTTAGCATGGAAGGTTGGAGCGTTTTTTTAGCTGCAGTCGGTGGAATTATAGGAATATGTCTTCCTAAACACATTGAAAGATTTGAAGAAATCTGTTTTCGATTTATCTATAAACAAGAAAAAATTACCCAAATCATTATTGGCGTAGTACTATTAGTTCTTGCCGTCTTCATTTCCCCATTAGTATTTTTACTTCTTGGGTTAATGGGTGGTGTTGAAGTATATCATAGCGTAGCAAAAAATAGTATGAGCAGCTAATTATTGTGTAGATAACGTGGTTTCTCTTGTTTGAATATAATCAAGAAGAGAGACCCCGTTTTGATTAAAATGGGCAACAAACGGCTGGTAGCTAGGCTTTATCTGTCCATCTACAAGCAGCATGGCTCGCAATGCTTTCCAAGAATCGAGTTCATCGTTAATTAAAGAAAGTTTTTTTTCTAATACACCTATTCTAAATAGGTTAAATGGTATAAGTAATTCCCCGCTAGATGTTTTATGAAACGTAAAATCATCCATCATTTTTTTATGTAATAATCTTGATTGCTCTAAAGCTTCTTGATATTCCTGACTACCAATTAATAGGGAAATAGCAGAAAACTTAGTAAAATAGTCTCCTAATACGACTGTTTTATTAATTTGCCTGTTTGCCGCTTGTATCACTTCTTTCACTCTAGAACAACTAACAAATCGTTGATAGATGTCCCCTTCCATCTTACTTGCCAATTCGGGATGTTTTTTCATTAATTGCTGCAGATCTGCAAGAATTTTTTGATTGATTTCATTTGTTTTTACCCAAGCATCAAATGTTTTTTCTGCTTTAACATAATCATGTAGTTTTTTTGATTGGCTTGGCGTGACCAGCACAAGCACAGACGCTACTCCAAAAAGGGCTCCTATTCCAAGGCCAATCCACTTTCTGTATGAATAGATCTTAATAGCAAAACGCTCACTTGTTGATTCTGTCAATTCTCCTACAGAGCCATTACTAGGAAATACTACGATTTTGTCTGGTGATTCCATATTAGTTCTTTTTTTTTATATCGATATTATGAGATTTTTCTTTTACTTCAAAGAAAAATCTTATTCAAAGTAAATTACTTATATTGTGGCATATGCTATTCTATCCCTCCTTAAAAAAGGGAATTTTATGTTAGATGCAATACAGTGTTGTTGCTATGGCTATGAGTTGCGAGCATTGCAGCTTGAATTTTTTAGTGCTGCTATTGACCATCTAGACCTCCATATCAGCAATCCTCGACCAAATCTTGACCAGATCTTATATCATGATCTTCCTCATCTCTCATCCATTAACAGGCGTTTTGAATTAATAGCCAAACATGTGCCTATACCTCATAAGCTTCAAATGAAGATTTGTCGTGCTAGCACTGTTTTTGCAGACGCCCTCTCCATACTTTCGCAAACATATGGAATGTTTCAAACAAGCAACATCCGTTATTATGGTATTTTTAAGAAACAAGATCCTAGACAGACAACTATCTCTCCGTTATTTTTACTGGCACTAAAGAAAAAATTAGCAGCTTCTTTTCCAAACACTCCTTTATCTTTTCGCTGTATAAGTTACAGGGGCAATGGCATCTTATTTCAAGCATCCCTTCCCGAGGATTTGCCTTCTGTCGTTGTAAAAACTTTCCATAAAACCAGTGTTATTGCTTACAAAACACTCCAAAATGAACAACGCATGCTTATATTAGCTAGAGGGCATCCTAATATCATACCGATATATTGGTGTGGACAAGATAAGATCATATTACCTTATGTCAAAGAAACATCAGCAACGTTTTTTTCGCATGATGAAAACAGAACCTGGATTAAGCTTAGAGAGTTCGCATATCAAGTGTTTTCTGGGTTGAACCATTTACATGGACTAGGCATTTGCCATCGAGATATAAAACCCGCCAACATACTGGTAACACAAAACAACCATGTAATGATTGCCGATTTTGGTTTTGCACAGCTACAGAGTCATTATCCAGCAAAAGCTAAAGGAACCCCCTTTTATGCAGCTCCTGAGTTTTTTCTCTTGCGACGAGGGACTCCCGCTCAAGATATGTGGGCAGCTGGCGTTTCTTTATTCCGATTAATTACTACAAAACGATCTCTTATTCCTATACCACAGCACTGTACTATTGATGACTTTTTTTATCGTTTAGAGTCTATAACACAAGAAGAAATAGATAGCATTATTGAATCATCCATTGGAACTAGAGATGTGATAGATTTATTAAAGAAGATGTTGCAAGTAGATCCAATAAAAAGAATATCTGCCAAGGAAGCTCTATTTCATCCTTTTTTCACAGCCCCACCTGTATACCGTCCTCTGTTGATTGCTGTCTTAAAAAACAGGATTGACTATATTAGAACGCAAGAAAAGTAGCTGCTAGCTAAATAATTGTTGCATAACCTTTTTATGCCCAGATGAAAATGCTAGTTTTTCTAGCTGGAATAAGTCTATCCACTCATAACCGGGGTAGCTTGTCTGATGCTCTGCTTGAAATACCTTGGGAAATAAAGACACCTGATACTTAGTGTAGTAATGCACCACCTTTTTTAAGTCTTTTATGTAAATTGCTTTTACAAATATTTCTTCTTCATTTTCCAAGTAAGGAAATTCCCATAAATCTGCCATTATTTGCCCAGGCGCGTTCTTTTTCACTAAAACTTTGTTTTCAAAAAAAATGCAAAAAACCACCCTGGATGCTTTAATTGTCTCATATTTTTTACTATTAACAGGAAATAACGCTTGTTCTTTTCTTTGATAAGCTAGGCAATCTTTTTGCAAAGGACATCGATAGCAGATGGGGGTTTTTTGGCAAACTAACGCCCCTAGCTCAATAAGAGCTTCCATTTCTATCCATGGAGCTTTGTCGCTTAGCATCGTTTCTAATAGTTGTTGCAGATGCTTTTTTGTAGATGCTTTTGTAATATCTCTATTATCTCCCAGCAATCGGGTCAGGACCCTTAATACATTACCATCGATTGCTGCAGCTTTTTTATGACATGCAAAACTTAAGATAGCTCCAGCAGTATAAGGACCAATCCCCGGAACCTTCTCCAGATCTTCTCTATTATCTGGTACGATGCCATAATGCTTATCTATGATATACTTAGCCGCAAGATGCAGGTTCCTTGCTCTGGAATAGTATCCAAGTCCCTCCCACGCCTTAATGACACTCTCTAGGGGAGCAGTTGCAAGTGTTTGTATATCAGGGAACGATACCATCCATCTTTCAAAATAATCGACTACAGCAACCGCTTTTGTTTGTTGCAGCATTATTTCTGATACTAAAACTTTATAGGGAGAAACCCCTTCTCTCCATGGAAATTCTCTTTTATTCTTTAAAAACCAATCAACTAGATGATTAAAAAACATTATTTCTCTTTATATTTTTTTATATCTTACCACCTAGCAGTAAATAATTTAAACGAAATGATAAAAATGAACTTTACTCATTTTCAATGACTTAGCGAAGCGTAGGGCATTTGACATCTTATTTTTAAATTTGATACTAATTAAGTATAGATAATACAAAAAATAAAAAGTTAATTTATGGAAAATAACAATTCCGAAGATTTTGTTTACTTTATTGAAAGTGTTGAACAAGCATTGCCAGAACTTATAACCGGAATCAAAAGTTATAACTTTCATCAAATAGGAGTGCATAGAAACTTCTTTCTGAAAGAATTTGAGATCTTGAAAATGTTATCTAATTACTTACCTGAAAAATCACCGGAAAAAGCGCTTTGCAATAAAGTGATCAATCAATGGAAGTCCATTGATGCAGAGCTTAGCAAAACTCCTCTTAACTTCCCAAAAGTTGAAAAAGACATCCTATTTCTTCAAACTCAACTAAATAAGCTGATTAGCTCCTCTGGAGGAAAAAAATGGAAGACCGCATAATTCCATCTTTTATTTCATCAGAAGAAATATCATTATTAAGAGAACTATTATCTCTTCTTGTGTGTGAAGAGTGCTTATTAATGCAAGGACAAAAAGAAGAAAGAAAACTTCTTTGCAAAAAAAGATATGCCGTTAATCGAAAAATCAGATTTCTAAAAAATCAGCCCCATCAACTAACTTTTTTTGATGAATTTGATACTGCATATTTACAAGGCATCTACGATGCTCTTGAAAAAGAAATTTTGCTGCAAAGAAAAAGAAATATCGCTTTATTAAAATATGGCGGCTTAGATACTCTCAAGAAAAATCCTGCAATAGCTCCTAAAGTAAATAAACCACGGCTATTGACTCTGGATCCTGATTTATACCATGACGCTTAAGTTAGAAGGGCTATTATATGGGCCTAATTTACAACACCTGGATCATATCGGCCCAATTTGTGCCATTCTTGGCATTCCATTAACTGTTACAGAAAAAGAATTACTAGAAATTGCTAAAGAGTATTACCCCGATTTAGATGTTCATTATGCATCCTATTCTACTATTGCAAAAGAGCTCTATGATCATTGCAACGCAATTATTTCTTGCTTGCCAACTGCCATACTAAATGAGGTCTTTTTTCTACCCTCCTGTTTGAAGGCAAAAAAAATGACTTATATCTGGTGCCCTCACGGCAATTCGGAAAAAGGATATGATTCTTATTTTACAGAGGTACTAGAAAAAGAGCGCATTATTCTTTGTTATGGTCCTAAGATAGTGCAAAAATTACACCATCATCACGATTTATCAATACATCACCTCATAAAAACAGGAAATTACCGTTTTGAATATTATCAAAAGCAAAAAACTTTTTATGATCCGTTATTTCATGAAAAAATAGGCCAGTTCTTAAAACAACCCCTGAATATGTTGTTTGCCCCTTCTTGGAAAGATCACGACAACAGCAATATGGTATTGGAAGAGCTGAAAAGTATTATTTCTCAAAAACCACTGTCTTATAATCTTTTAATTAAATTACACCCAAATACAATCGTGAAATATGGAATACATATTGATTTGCTAAAAGAAGATTATGATGATGTATTTTTTATTCATGATATTCCCAGTATTTATCCTATATTAAACATCACGGACATTTACGTGGGGACCCACTCCTCTATTGCGTATGATTTTCTCTATTTTAAAAAACCGATTATTTTTATTGATGATAAGGCCCCTTTTGCATCTACCATTTCATCAAGCGAATTAAACAAGCTAAAAACTCTTATTTTACATTTAACAAATAATACAGGCTCTTTAGTGGCACATAACATTTACTATGAACAGGCTTTTTTCAATGATGTAGCGCTAGATATGCTTAAAACAAACCTTTTTCAAGTATTATATGAACAATAAACAAGCGTTAAAAAATTGCTGTGGCATCTTATATGGAAATTATCCTCAATTAATCGATCACATCGCTCCCTTTTGCTGCATCAATACAATTCCCCTTTTTGCAACAGAGCAAGATATTGTTAGCGCAATAGAAAAATACTATCCGCACACAAATGTCCACCTTGTTAGTTATGCTAACTTTCCTACCATCACACTTGGATTTGATGAAATCATCTCCTGCCACTGGACCTGTAATTTAAAACAAATCTATTTTCTTGCAGAAATATTATTAAAAAAAGAAATATCAACCATCTGGCTACCTCATGGTATGTCTGACAAAGGCTTTAACCACTCTCTAAAGCAGCTTCTAAAAGATGAAAAAAAAGCATTTGTTTATGGATCTAAAATGAAGCAAGAGTTGTTTATAGAAAATGAGCACGTATCTTGTGTTGGCAATTTTCGATACAAGTATTTCAATGAACATGCATCTTTTTATCATCAAACAACTCAGGCTCTATGGAAAATAGATAAGAAGAAGAAAAATATTTTATTTGCTCCTACATGGGTAGACGCCAATTATAAAGATGCTTTTTTCTCTGCCTGTGACACATTATGTAAAGAGCTAAGCCATGATTATCAATTGTGGATAAAATTGCATCCAAGAACAGAAAAAGAATATGAATATCATATTTTGCAATTAAAAGAGACTTATACCAACTGTATATATTTAGAAAATATCCCCTTTATTTATCCCATACTTCAATTTATTGATCTATATATCGGAGATTATTCCTCTATTGGATATGATTTTTTACTATTTGATAGACCCATGATCTTTCTGGAATTTGATCCTAATGTAGCTAAAAACAATAAAGAAAGAGCTCTTCATCAATGTGGAGCTACTCTACCCAGTGCAAATTCTCATTTAATCGGCCATATAGCGCAAGATGCTCTTTGCAACACCTCATCACATTTATCTTTAATCAAAAAAAACTTGTATCAATATTCATATTCTTGAACGGGAGGAAGTACCATTACATTAGTAACGCTTTCTAAATATAAAATACTTGGCTGCACTTCCATTTGATAATAAAAACTTCCCTCCGACAGTGGCAATACCGTTTTTACACTACCAATAATAAGTCCTTCAGGAAAAACCCCATCCAACCCGGAAGTTAACAACAAATCACCTACTTGAAAAAAATTACTTTCATGCTTGTATTTGTTTAATATAGGATGAAAACCTATCCCCTTAAGAAAACTCTTCTTTACACTCCAAAGAGGTTGAGAGAAACCACTCACCTCTCCTCTTGCAATCATTACATGATCTTGCTTTGTGTCTAGTTTGTTTTTATATCTATTCAACACTTGTTTTAACTCTTCTTCCTCTTCCGTAAAACGCTGCAGAGATTCTATTGCTGTCACAATCTCATCCTTCTGATAGCTACCTCGATGCGAGCACACAGAAATATGTAAATTCTCATCTGTTATCAGTCTTACCTTGGATCGCTTCAGAAAAACCTCTTCAACAACCCCTACTACTTTATCCCCAATTACAACAGGGCTGTTTTTCGCTATCACCGTTTGAGAAAGCCTTTTATTTTCCTCCTCACCTTTATTGATCCAAATAAAACTACCCCAACTAACAGGCTCCCGAAAAATCACCTTTGCTCTCACACTCTTACACAAATAAAAAAGACGCTTGATGATTAATTCTTCTTTTATTTTCCACTGTTTTTTATTTACGTTCACATCTAAGTTGTCTAATTGAACAACTAACTCTTCTAAAATAGACTGCTCTTTTAAGTAGTCTCCAATCTCTTTGATTTCACTCTTCAGCAAAAAATTCTCTGTCTTGAGGCTATCATATTCCTCTTTATCTACTTTCTCCTTGGGAAAAAGATGAATCCACTGAAATAATTTCAGCGGTTGATTCATTAAATAAATTGTCGTATTTCTAAACGAATCGGTAATGGATATAGGTAAATTAAATAGAAGAAATAAAGAGATGCCAAGAGAGAAATAAGAAGAAAATATAGCGCTTTTCAACCGCCAACCTCGATCATACTACGGATAACATAATCTAGATTATCCTGTGTCAATCCCGATAGGTTTATTCTGCCATCCAGCGTCATGTAAATACCAAATTTTTCTCTTATTGATATTACTTCATCCTTAGAAAGGTCCGTAAAACAAAATAGCCCTTTTTTATTGATGAGATGAGAATAGTTTCTTTTTGCTTTTTTTGCTTTTAATCCATCCACAAAACGCTCGCGAATACTTGCAAGACGCTTGCGACTCTCTTTCAACTCCTCATTCCATAGAGCCATTAGTTCATCATCATGCAAAATGGTTTCTACAATCGCCACCCCATGCCTAGGGGGATTTGAATAAGTTGACCTTGCTATTTTCTTTAAATTTTGAAGTACCTTCACAGCCTCTTCTTCATTTTCTGTAAAAACATATAAAGCACCAACCCTCTCTCCATATAATCCAAATGTTTTAGAGTGAGAACATGCCACTAACATATCCACTTTTTCTTTAACAAACAGCCGAATGGAAAATACATCCTCTTCTATCCCATCACCAAACCCTTGATAAGCTAAATCAAAAAAAGCAATAAGCCTTCTCTCTTTCATGATGCCGCTGATCTCTTTCCATTGATCTTTTGTAAAATCAATACCTGTTGGATTATGACAACATGCATGCAATATAACAATATTTCTAGGCTCCAACTTTTTTATATAATCGATAAATGCATCATATTTCATGGCATGCGTAGTATGATCATAATAGGGATAATGAAAAACTTTTCCTCCTGCATATTCAAAGATATTATTATGGTTGGGCCACGTAGGCGTAGATAAATGAAACCCGGATCCTACTTCCCTTACTAATAAATTTGCACCAAGACACAGAGCGCCTGTACCACCAAGACTTTGCATTTTTGCAACACGATCAAATGTCTCTTCTCCGAGTTGTTTACCAAACAAAAGTATAAAGGTTTGTTCTAAAAATTTTTTATTCCCATTGATTGGCAAATATACTTTTGTTGGTTGCGTATCGAGGATTTTTTTTTCGGCCTCGTATACTGCTTTCATTCTTCTGCTAGACCCATCTTCCTGTTTATAAATACCAACGGCTAAAAATATTTTTTGCGATCTTGGATCATCATTAAATTCTGCAGTAATACCTAATATTGGATCTTCTGGTAATTTAGCTAATTTTCCATAAATCCCCATATGCCTTACCCCATCATGCTATGTTTTATTTCCACCATAAAACATCAAAAATTAAATCACGAGGACAAATCACGTGATTTGCAATATGGTTTTTGCAACAGCTAGGCCAAGCAACATGGACTGCGACTCATCCAAATAAATTCCATCAATGGGACTCGATGTCACAACAAGTGCAGCATCTAAAAATTCACATGATTCTTTAGCTATTTGACGATCTTGATCAATTTTTGATATAAAATTATCTTGAATCAAATATTTGTTTTTTTTTATTCGGTTAAAAAATTGTTTTAATTTCTGGCGCCTTGCTCGAATTAATAGAAAGAATTGATATTTTTCTGCGACCTCTTTACAATTTCCTTATATTTAAAACAGTGGATGTAATATGACAACTCGAGTAGGATCGGCAGGCGTTTTTGTTGATAGTAGCGGTCACGATAGATGTGTACGAACGGGGCAGAGGATTGAATGGATAGGAGACAAGAGACCTACGTCTGCTGTTGTTCATAAGATTGATGCAACAACCGCCGGCATTTTAGCTGATACAGGAGGAGCTAACACGGTGTTCCTTTCTGAGCGTCATTATACACCGCTACCACTCCAAGCGTCTGGACCTTCTTCTACACCGCTATCTGGCGGGTCCATCACGATAACTGCATCACATGGTAGTTCCAGCTCGCATTCAGACACCTGGGTCACTAGAGATCCTTCTACAACAGTACCTGACGCCCTGCTACCACCTCCAAATATGGCACACACGGGTTTTGACAGAAATGTTCGCTACAAGGAAATGCAAGTTGGCGATGACGTAATTGGTTATTATGAATATCCTTCCGGACCACTTACCGGTCATGATTGTCAATTGGAAATTGTACATGGCCATCCAGACTTGCTGCATAAGACAACAGATGTTCATTCAGCAGGAGTGTTCGGTAAGACAAGAGATGCTAGACGCGCAGCTGAAAAACAATTAAAACAAATAGTAAAAGAAAGCTCAAGAAGAGGCGATTCCGCGGCCTCTGCGCCATCATCATCAAGATCAAAAGATATTACTCCTGACGAACCTACCGTGACTGCTCCGGAAGCGACTTCCGTGCGAGCTGCTACAGCAGAAGAAGATGTTACAAACTTTCCCCCACCATCAGTTACAGATATGAACAATGCTATTCAAGATGGTAGAGATGCTGCTGAAGGTGCTGCTGCTGCCGATTTGCCAAAATATAGAAGTAAACCAGGAGAAGCCTCAAGAAAAAAGAGAGAATTCGACGATGACTCTACCTCAATCCCGAATCCGATTGCAATGATGCAAAGAACAGCCAGAAACGTGGCTTCTATTGGAAAAAATTTAGTTAAATCCGGAAGAGCTGATCTGGATAGATCAAGTGAATATGCTACATCGGAGATAGCATCCGCTCGTGCATTAGAATCATTAGATCGACAATTATCTGATTCAACCCGCACATCGGTGACTGTCAAAGAGCGTGGAGATACAACAACCATGACAAGAATGGAGGCTCAACCTCCCCTAAAGAAAATGCAACAAAGACATAATACAGCATCTATAGGTGCAGCTACCAACGCTTTAAAAGGCGTAGCTAAAGTGAGCGTGGGTGGTGCTTTAAGAGGCGGAGGGAAAGCCTTAGCCGGCTCATTAAATCCAGATACATTGAGGACTAATGCTAGCGGTGCAGCAGGTAGTATTGCAGGAGCTAATCTAGTTAATGTAATCAATGGCAATATGGGAGTTTCTGAGGCTATTGCTTCTACAGCAACAGGCACAGTGAGTACAATGACCGAGTCTGTGATAAAGACCGCTGCGGTGGGTGCTGCACGCGGTTTTGTGAAAGAAACATTCAGAGCTGCAGATGTACCTGTAACACTACCAAAAGTGGGCCCTCTTATGCAAGGCCTTTCTATGGCAAAAGCTGGTGTTGATATTCTTTCCAATGCAGCTAATGCATCAAGTTTGGGAGAAGCTGCATTGACAGTCTCGGATGGAGCTATGGACATGAGTGTTCAATGGGGAGCTGCCCAATGGGGAGCTACTATTGGCGCGGCAGGTGGGCCCGCTGGAGCCTTTGCGGGAGGAGTAGCTGGTGGTTTTGTAGGCCAAGCAATAATTAGTGTTAAAAACTGGCTTTTCTATGATGGGAATACGGCTGCAGAATATATGGCTGCTGCTAACCAACGTATTGCTGCTGTTGCCGCTGCCAGCATGGCAGCTAGCCAGGCTACTGCACCAACGTCATCTAAATAAGACCTCTTAAAAGAGGATTTAAATTCCTTAGCTGAAATGCAGTTCGATCATTTTCCTAATTTGCTCTAAAATCATCTTGAAAATAGAAGATTTGTTGAATAAAATACAATCTCGTAGGGGGGCATTAGCTCAATTGGTAGAGCGTAGCAATGGCATTGCTAAGGTCAACGGTTCGAATCCGTTATGCTCCAACAATATTCTCTGGATTTTCTACTGCTTCTAAAAACGCTTGCAGTTGTTTTGACCGGGTTGGATGTCTCATCTTGCGAAGCGCTTTTGCTTCGATTTGTCGCACCCTCTCTCTAGTTACCTTAAATCTAACACCTACTTCTTCCAGTGTTTTTGGTTTACCATCAAGCAGCCCAAATCGCTCAATTAATACGGTTCGTTCTCTATCTGTTAAGGTAGATAGAACCTCTCCCATCTTATCTTTTAAGATAGAATATCCTGTTGCATCTGCAGGCGACTCTATCGCTGTATCTTCAATAAAGTCTCCAAATTGACTCTCACCACTATCTCCAACTTCTGCTTGAAGAGAAATAGGATGTTGCGCAATTTTGTAAATCTCCCTTACTCTTTCTGCTGTTAATCCAAGTTCATTTGCAAGCTCTTCCGGAGACGGCTCTTTGCCTGTTTCCATCATTAATTTTTTTGCTCCTCGCAATACCTTATTGATGGTTTCAATCATATGTACAGGAATTCTAATGGTTCTTGCCTGATCGGCAATAGCTCTTGTTACCGCCTGTCGTATCCACCAGGTAGCATAAGTAGAAAATTTATATCCTCTGCGATATTCAAACTTTTCTACAGCTTTCATAAGGCCCATATTGCCTTCTTGAATCAAATCAAGAAAAGACAGCCCTCTATTTGTATATTTTTTTGCAATGGATATAACCAGCCTCAAGTTGGATTCAACCATCTCTCTTTTTGCTTCCTGGCTCTTATCCATCCATCTTTGCAACATGCGGACATCTTTTCTAAATTCATCAATAGAGCGCCCTGCTGCAAGTTCTCGTTTTACAAGCTTTCGTTTTGCTGCAACTAACTTTGCTTTTGCAAATCTATTTTTCTCTGCACGTGGAGTTAACTCTCTAATTTCTTTTTCAAGAGATTGAAAACGATCATAACTTGCTAAAATCACTTCGCCAAAATCTTCTATTACAGAATATCGGAAATGCATTCTTCGCAAATACGCTTGTGTTCTAATTCTACTCTTTTCAACATCCTCCGATATCTTCAGTTTGTCTGCTTTAGAAACCCCTTCTAAATTAGATTGAAGTAAATGTTCTTCTAAAAACAAGTCCTCTTTTTGCAGCAAATCTTTTAATTTAGAAAGCAAATCAAAATAAAGTTGTTTATTCTCTACTTCTTTTTCCGCAGCAACTTTATCAAAACGCTCTTTCCCGCTAATTAAATGGGTTATAATCGAAACCGTTTCTCTTGCACAATATCGAAATCGCATAATGATTTTTTCAATCTGCATCTGCGCTTTTTCAATTCGTTTGGAAATTTCAACCTCTTCTTCTCTTGTTAAAAGAGGAACAGATCCCATCTCTTTCAGATACATCCGAACAGGATCATCGGAAGATCCTTCCGTTTTTTTAGGTAGCGCTTCTAATTCCTTAACTTCTTTCTTACGCTCTTTCTGACGCTCTACTTCGGCTTGGTTAAGGATTTGAATATCCATCCCACTTAGGAAAATAAGCACCTGATCAATTTGTTCTGCTGAATCAAACGATGTTGGCAACGTATCATTTATCTCTTCATAAGTGATATAGCCCTGCTCTTTTGCAATAGAAACAAGTTCTTCAATTTTCTGTTGATGAAGAGGATCGAAAACAGGTTGGTTATTATCTTTGGATTTTCCCATGAATTATCAGCGCCGAGTGAATCATTGTTATTTTTATGTTTGCTTTACAATTTTGTCAAGAAATTGTTTAAAACTTAAAAGATTTTACCGGATTACCAAGTAATTTTCAAACTATTTTCCTTTAGTGTAAGCCCAAAATGATAATGTCACCTTGGAGATAAAGAGAAAAGCAATCCGATCCCGCGCCGAGCTTTACGTGAGCTGCTCGATTCATGATCGGATCTTTTATTTTCCTTCCGAAACCAGAGATCCTTTTGCCTGCCTTAACCATATAAAATAGCAAAACACTGCTAGTGCTAATCCAGCCCTAATTAAATCTCTAAATGGGAACTCTCGATTCATCATACTAAGAGAGGGGTTTTGTTTGTTAATCCATATGGCAGGCGGCCTCTGTTGCCATATTTTTATTGCTTCCTCTGCCAAATACGCATTACCATAGTCCCTATCCTTAAACAAAAATCTACTCTCGTATTGTTTCTGATTAAAATTAAAACTATATGCCGCCTCTATTTGATAGCGACTTGGGCTTGTTTCTACTACTTTCCAATGCACCGTTTTCAATATAACAGGCTCTGAAAACTGTATATAGTCAAAGGCTCCCAATAAAACCTTACCGCAAAACCAAAAAAAGACAATAAGCGTTATCCCAAATAAGCAGACCCATGCAGTATCTATATTGCTAAGCCGAATTCTTCTCATACAAAACCTTGCGTAAAAAATTTTTGATTCCTTTACTAATAACAAAAGAATCGGTATATTAGGCGTTTTAAAAATTTTTCACAAATCTCTTCAGAGGAAAAATGGCAAAAGAAGAAAAAGATAAAAAAGCTGTTAAAGAAAAAGCACCTACAGCTCTCAAAAGACAAAAACAAAGTGAAGAAAGTCGTCTTCGGAATCGTACGTTTAAAGCTAAAGTTCGTACTGCAATTAGATCATATGAGACTACTTTAGGCGAAAAAAACAAAGAAGAATCTGTAAAAGCATTAAATGTACTTTATAGTCTTTTCGATAAAGGCGTGAAGAAAGGCATTTTTAAGAAAAACAAAGCAAATAGATCAAAATCTAGACTTACTGTTAAAAGCGCTTCAGTCTAGTGTTTTCGTAAACAAATCTAAAATTTCCATATTCTTCTCATTGATGGGGTATCCTACCCCATCATTGGGTTTTACAAAAGCATACCCTTGGTAGTATGTCGTATTAATTTCATAACTATCCAGTGCAGTAACGATAAAGTTTAATTGTCTTGTCTTCTTTCCACTGAGCATAAAATCCTGATGATTCAAATAACGATCTATCGATCCAAGCTCTAGCCCGAGTCGCAGGTTAAATAATCGCCTTAGTGCATCTAATATCGTTTCATTTGATTTTATTTCTATCGATGGAATTTCAAACAATCCGACAGGCCCTGATTGAATAGAGTGCTCCATTAATAGTACTCTTCCATTTTTATTAACCACTGCTCCGACTAATATATATTCTATTTTATCTTTTTTTGCCTGTTCAAGAAGTGTCTGATACATGATATTTCCTTATGTGGTAAAGCGGCTTTACAGCCTTCTTTTATTTTTCATGCAAAGCACGCTCTGCATAAAAATGCTTTTTTTGAAAAAAGAATGTAACTGCCAACAAAGCTAAAAGACCTATTAAAATCCATGTCATTAAATAAAACACGTCATCTAACGCCAGCGCCGTAGCCGCTCTATCTAAAAAATAATCTAACTGTTCATTTGCAGCAGATCCTTTTAATTGAAAATCCTCTGCCTGATGAAAAAATTGTTTTGTCTCCATAGAAAAAGGAGTAATCTTTTCTCCCATCCTATCATGATAAAAAACCCGTCTTCGCAGCCATATTGTAGTATAAAAAGCAACTCCAAGGCCGCTGGACAATGCCCTTACAACCTGAAATAAGCAGACCACTTTTGCTGTTTTTTCTGCAGGAAATGCACGGAAACAAAGATGAAAGATAGGTGGTAGAAATAAAGCTAGGCCAAATCCTGCTACAATCCGAGAAATGGCTATTCTTCCAAAATTAACATATTCATTAAACAATGTTGTGTGAAAACAAGAGTAGGCGAGTAGGCAAATAGCTATGCCAAGCGGTATACGGCAATCTAATCGTTTAAAACCCTCTATTACAAGAAAAAAAGGAAAAATACCGGCAACAGCCATGGTACCAACAAGTATGCTAATCCAAATAGGCGTATAATTTACATACAGATTAAGCCAAAGGGACAATAAAACTACCATCCCAAAATAAGCTGAAAATAAAATAGATAAATTGATTAATCCAAAAGCAAATACCGGCTCCTTCAATAATTTGAATTCCAAAAGAGGATAGGGATGATAGAGGTCCACGAGAATATAAAAAAGCAAACTAATGCATCCGGTAATGAACAGCACAATAAATAAATTAGAGCGAAACCAATCTAATTCCTGCCCCATTGTCAATGCAATCACAGAAGATGTTATTCCTATTACATAAAAACCATATCCCGGCACATTAAAGCCCGTCTCTATGTTAGGAAATTCATAATCCTTCAACTGCAGCCATAAAAAGATTCCCAAAAGAAGTATCAGGGCTGTATTAATATAAAATACATAGCGCCAATTATAATCATAAGCGATCCAGCCTCCCCAGCAAGCGCCGATAACAGGAGTTACCGTAAATAATGTAACAAGGACCGAGTTAAAGATAATTTTTCTATTTTCTGGAGCCAAAACGGAAATAAAATAAAACACCAACACGTATAAAGGGCCACAAGAAGCTCCCTGAAAAATCCGAAAAATAAGAAACATTGGATAATCTGACGCTATAGCGCACAATAAAGTAGTAAAAGCAAACAAAATAAAACAAATCAGCAGCAGCCTTGTTTTTCCTATTTTATTTGATATGGGTTCTCCGAGTGGAATACTAAGAGCATTACCTATACAAAAAAACGTTGTTGTATAGGTTGTTATCTCATTACTCCCTCCCAGATCTCCCCCTATGTAAGGAGAGGCCATCATAGGGAGAGTAAAACTAAAAAGAACAAAAAAAATAGCACAAAAAAAGCCTATAAATAAGGAAAATGGGGGTATTTTTTGTGCCATATTTTATTTTTCTTTTAGTTCATGAACAAATACGGTATTTGCATATTTCGATAAAAAAGGATCTAAGTTTGCTTGAATAATTTTTTCTATTAACTCTTGATCTCCCGCTTCTTCCAGTTCAAAAATTGATGTTTCATATTTAGGAGATCCCTCCGTAGAAATCGGCACGAATTCTCCATCCTTATTTCTAATATCTACAGTAGCCTCCATAGACAATCCTACCCGAAGTGGAAAATGCTTTATATCATCTATATTTAGTGCAACACGAACAGGAAGCCTTTGTACAATTTTGATCCAGTTTCCTGATAAATTTTGAGGAGGAAGGAGAGAAAATGCATTTCCTGCTCCCCCTGGAAGTCCCACTATTTTTCCATGGAACGTAATATCATCCCCATAAAGATCCGATGTGATTTTTACATCCTGACCAATACGCATATGCTTTAATTGTGTCTCTTTAAAATTGGCATTTACCCAAATTTCATTAAGCGGAATCACACTCATTAATGGATCACCTGCTTTTGCCCACATACCAACTTGAATTGTTCTTTGAGCAACCAGTCCTGTTACAGGGGAATAGATTTTGCAACGATATAGCAAAACCCATGCATCGCGCACGGCATCCGCAGCTCCAAGCACTAGCGGATTTTGTTTAATAGATACACCCTGTACCATGCTCAGCGATTTGTGATACAAGGCTTTTGTTATTTCTAACGAAAAGAAACTTGCACGCAGAGCCGCTGTTGCATGCTCCAAATCTTCTAATGATATACCACCTGCATTAATGACTCCTTCTCGATGCTCATAATCTTGCATAGCACGAATTAGCTCTGCTTTCTTTACCTCTATTTCAGCAGCGTAAGCAAATACCTGATGTAATAGCTCACATACCTCACGTACTGTCTTAGCCAAATTTTCCTTGGCCAGGTCTAACCTAATAACAGCATCTGTAGTATCAAGATCAATTAACACCTGCCCTTTCTCTACCAAATACGTATCATCCGTATGTATTGCCGTTACAAAACCATCGTGCAATGGTGTGATATAAACCTGGTTTCCTTCTACATACGCATCATCCGTATATTCAATATAACATAAGAAACCAAACCAAAACCAGCACCCAAATAAAAGAACAACCAAACAGATCGCGCCAATAATCCCTGCTATTTTTATTCTTTTCTTTTTTGCAATATCTGCAGGAATGTTATTAGGAGCGTCCATTGTCACTCTCCTTTTTTGCATTTATAGCTTCTTTCTGAATTGGGATCGATGTTGTATAATAATATCCACCGCCTAAAGCTTTAATTAGTTTAATACACGCAAGATACTGACCATAAATCAATTCTATATTTTTTATTTTCTTTTGAATCACTTCCTGCTCTTTTGCATAATTTGCAAATAAACTATCTAACCCGTTTTGATGACGAAGCGTTATTAGTTCATAGCGCAATATTGCATCTGCTACTATCTTATCCTGCTTTTGTTTCTGCTCAAAAACAGAGGTAGCTAAAACAATTAAATCAGCCACTTCCTGTATACTTTTCAAAATCAAATCATTGTATTCATA
Organism: Chlamydiales bacterium; assembly: GCA_016213235.1. Taxonomy (GTDB): domain Bacteria; phylum Chlamydiota; class Chlamydiia; order Chlamydiales; family JACRBE01; genus JACRBE01. Next base: position 18,219 of record JACRBE010000021.1, read on the forward strand.
AATCGCTTGATCAAAGAGCGCTTTTTTTGCACGAACATTAGCACGGATTGCCCCTGCAGTAAAAATGGGCAGATGAATTGCAGGTGTAGCACCTACTGTTCCACTACTACCATTAAATAGCAGTGCATAAGATGTGCTTTCCAGTCCCAGCAGCGCCGTTAAATTGACATTAGGTAAAAAATCTGCTTTGGCAGCTCCCACCTCATGAGCAATTGCTTCCGCCTTCCAAATCTGTGCCATTAAGTCTGGTCGTCTTGCTAAAAGATCGATGGAGAGATTTTCAGGCAGTGAAATATGATTGGCAAGCGATGGTAATAGATCATTTACCTCTAATACTTCATCCGGTCCTTTGCCTCTTAACATGTTAATAAAATGCTTATTAGCTGCAATCTCTTCTTCTATTGCAAGCAGTTCTTTCTCTGTTTCAAATACATCTTCTTCCAATTGAAGCGGCTCTAATTTAGAAGAAAGAGAATGCTCCTCTAATAACTGTTGCAACTGAAAACTACCTCTCCTCACTTGTAATAGCGTCTCATATAATTTTTTTCTTACCAAATTGGTTTTCAGGGCAAAATATGTTTGAGCAATCGCTGTTGTAATAACTAACTTTACCTGCTCTGCTTCCGCTTCTTGCTCTTTTGCTTTTCCAATTGCAGCTTCAAAAAGATTCCTATTCTTCCCCCAAAAATCAAATTCATAAGTAAAAGAGAGCGTTAAATCCACTAAATTAGCATTCAAGTTAAGATCGGGATTAAAGGCTCGATAAAGACCATTTTGGCTTAAATATTGCCAAGTATCTTTGGCATCAAAAAAAACAAGTGGGAATAGATTTGATCGAACAATTACCGCTGCTTGTTTTGCAAAAGCAATTTGCTTTTCTATTGCCCGAATGGACGGATTTGCAACTAATACTTCATTAATCAAAGAATTGAGTTGGTCAGACTGAAATACTTCCCACCAATTTTTATCCGGCCAATCTCCCATTGCAAATACACCAGTTGCTAAGCTTTCGTTTAGAGTAGATTCCATCGATGGTGGAGCTAAAACATGCTCTGTTTGTTCTTGTTTTGACAAGGAAACACAACCTGCTAAAAGAAAAAAATAGCCAAATATCCAAACTCTATTAAAAAAAATCATCTTGTTTATTTAAAGACAGTCTGGCTTTGTATTAAAAGAATAAGAAAAAATATTCAACAGCAAACAAATAAAAATTTAATTATTTTGATTTTTGATTGTAAAGATATGGCTGTTCAAAGTTTTTCATAAAACGCCTAACTACAATATGGATTGATTCATTTCAAAGGTAGTGTAGTTTATGGATAATTTCCTATCTATATTTTACGTCATTTGCAAATGGCATATTAAACCACATAGACAGCCCCGATGTTCTCTCAATTTTATTGTTAAGGCACTGATTTAACACTGCCGGTGTACTGATCAAATCGATTTGTGTTTTTGCTCTAGTGACTCCTGTATATAACAGTTGCTTACCAAATTTTTCACTTCCCGGTGGCAATACTAGCGCAATTTTATCATATTCACTGCCTTGGCTCTTGTGAATAGAAATAGCATACGCATATTCATAAGCAGGTATTGCATGGATGGGAAAAGAAACCCATGTCCCATTTTTTTCTAGAAATATTTTTTCTTTAAAACAAAATCCAATCTCCCCATTAAATATTTCTAAATCATAATTGGTTTTAGTAATCATAATGGGAATGATCAAATCTTTGGTTATTTGATGTAAATACTCATAAATCATCTGATTAAGTGCAATACTTCCAAGCGGGCCTACTTTTAAGGCAGTCAAGCATCGAAATTGATTCATTTTTATTTTGGCATCATCAAATGATAGATTTGACATATTATAATACTTCCTACCAAGATCGGTAAAATAATGAAAATCTATTCTTTCAAGTGGAATAAATATTATGTCTGTTTTACCTTTTAATATTTCAGGAAATGCAATTTGCTCCGCATTAATTTGCTCTGCAAATTTTATAATCTCTTTTCGATCAGAGCGATGACAAAAAGAAAGATGAGCATAAGGAATTTTACCGCTCTTTCTTGCATAAGTGCAAATCTCAAAAAAAATGCTGCCCGCTTCTATAGAAGGGAGTTGATCCTCATCTCCCATAATTAATACACGCGTATGAGGTCTTATATTTTCTAATAGCTTAGAAAAAACAACTGCATCAATCATGGATGCTTCATCTATGATTAAAATATCTGCATTATTTAACGATTGTTTATCTTTAAGCAAAGAATGCAGTGTCTTTGCCTGGATTTGATGTGCCTTGTCAAGTCGTTTAATCTGCTCATATAACTGATTCGCTGCCTTTCCAGTAGGGGCTGCAATCACAATGGAATAACCAACCGGTAAAACAGATACCATTTTAGCAGCTGTAAAAGTCTTTCCCCTGCCAGGACCTCCTGATAAAATCATCATTTTGGATTTAAAAAATAAATGGATCGCTTGTTGCTGCTCACCACTCAGTATATCTGCCTGCATATCGATAACAAGAGGCTCAAGTTCTTGATTCATCATACAAGACATAGCATGAAAGATTTTGACCTCAAGCATCCAGTTTCTTTGCAAATAAACAACACCCTTATATTCGCATAGTGGCAATAGAGGGGGGGTGTCGATTGCGGTCATTGGGTCAATCATTACATGATATAATTTATTTACAATGGACGTCTCTTTTTCCTCTACACGATAACATAGATTTCCTTCTCTAGCGTGTTTAAATACCCTTTTTAGAAAAACATATGTTTCTTCATCTACTTCTAGATCGTTTTTTTGACAGAGCACTCTTGCAAAATAATGATCAATCCATTCAAACTCAGTTATTTCATCCATGCAAATACTTCATCCATTTGATGTTCACTTGGATAAAAAGAATAAAGACCTGACCCTTTTAAGAACATATAATGGACTCCTCCAAACACTTTCGTGAATTCGTCTCCCATGATGCCAATATATTTCTTTAATGCCTGTGTATAAATAGCGCCCTGTGAAAAATAAGCATGTCTATGCATTTCCTTATTCATCTCTTCTGTAGAATAAGAAGGCAATGAATTTGTCTTCCAATCTACAATAAAATATTTGCCTTGATACTGAAAAAGTAAATCGATAAAGCCTTTCATCTTATTTTGCTTAGACACCGAATATAAGAATTCTACTTCTTGCAACATAAACGAAGGATCTACTTGTGATAAGCAAAATCCTTGCGGGAACTCTAAAAGCAACGCTTGTTCTATTAATTCCCCTACCCTCTCAGTCCAATCATTTAATATCGTTCCTTTCAGCGCCGTGTAAATAATTTTTTTTCTCTGATGCTCAAACTTTTCTAAGTTCCATCCATTTTGAATGATTTTTTCGAAAATAATATGAATTAAATTCCCAACCTCAGGACCATAGGGCATATCATGCTCCATTTCTTTATGCTCTACTTCTCTTTGGTTTGCTGCAACAAGCACAGAAAAAGAAAATGTTTTTGTCTCTTTTTTTGATAAAAAAACTCGATTGGGAGCTACTAAAACAGGGACCTCTCTTTGCTGTGATAGAACATTTATTTCCTTGTCTCTTTCTAAAACAGTAAAGGAAAAATATTCACTCTGTTTTTCTAAAAATTGCTTTAATAGCATTTGATTGATCCTTGGCATATGCACATAAGCCTCCTCAACCGTTTGAACCCCAAGAAGAATAAAACAATAAAACAATTCTAACGCAGAGGCTTCACCTATTTTCAATCCCTCCATCTCTTCTTGAAAACAAAATGGAATATATAGCACTGTTTTTGCCCTTGTTAACGCTACATATAATTGACGCAATTTTTCCTGATCGTTTGCTATTAACAACTGCGTTATTTCTAATTCGTGTTCATTAAGAAAAAAACATCGCTCTTGTTGTGAAGAATAAAAAAAGGAGGATTTATGATGATTTCTTGTCATAAGGCCATATGCAAATACAACAGAAAATTCAAGCCCTTTACTTGTAAAAGTAGTCATAATCGTAACGCAAGAGCCTTCTTTAGAAGGTTTTCTAAAAAATGTTTTGTCTTCTTCTACGCCTGTTCTTCTTAATTTAGAGAAGAACTCTACTACATCAAATAGCCCATAATAAAAAGATGAGGAAGATTCCATCAGGAGCTGAATTAACTGCATCATATCATGATACAAATCAAGGTTATCAAAAGAAATTAAACTATCTTCTAAAGAAGGAGCTCCTGTTATGATTGATTGCTCTAATATTGTTTTGCAAACAACCCCTATACCTTCTTCATAAAATTGTTTCTTTACTAACTCAAAATATGCTACCGCTTCTTGCAAACGATAGTCTGATAAATTATTCTCTAAAATATCTCTATCAATAGCAATAATCCCAATAGAAAGCAGTTGCTTTAACAAATTAATGTCTTGAGGGTTCATTAATAACAAAAACACCCTTTCCATCAACGTAAATACCGGACTTTCTGACAAACTAACTTTTGCATTGGATACCACCGGAATATTAACATCTCTTAAAAATTTTTCGATCCTTCGTGCCTGAAACCGGTCCTTTACTAATATTACCTGTTCATCAAAAGGAACCCCTTCTCTTTGAAGACGAATTATTTCATTTGCCATATAAGAAAAATAATACTCTTCTTCTATCTCACGAGGCGGAAAATGCCCTTTTTTTGTTTTAGAAAAGCTTCCTCCAAAAAAACATATCGGCTTTTTCTCTTTTTCTTCTTTTTTAAAGAAAGAATTCACAGGATAATATTCTAACCACTTAGGGGCATGTTCAAATAATAGATTTAGTCCATCTACTAACGTGGCTGTGGAACGAAAATTCACGCCAAGCGCAAATTGCTTTTCCTTGGGGAAATTGTTTTTAGCAATAAAATACGTCTGCAAATCCGCATTTCTAAATGCATAAATAGATTGTTTTGGATCTCCTACAAAACAACATACAGGTAGAGATGAATCTGACAAAAAAAGATGAGAAAAAATTTGCCACTGTTTAGGGTCAGTATCTTGAAATTCATCAATAATGACAGCCTGATATTTTTTACGCAGTAATCGACAAAAATTTTCTTGTTGAATACTTATTAGCATTTGATCTAGTAGTCTATCCGTTAAAATAATATCTTTTTCTAACAATTTCCTCTCCAATGATGCCCTGCAGATAACCCCAAGCGTTAATTGAATCCTAAGAGGGTCCCTCATCTCATATATCAGCTTGTTCCATCTAATAAGACATTGTTCCATCTCTTCCATTTGATTTAAAATAGGTAAGGGTGGCTTGAGATTTTTCTTCCGATTTTCTATAGAGAACAAAGAAAAAATATCAGGATCAAAGGTCATTAATCGACTCATCTGCTCTTTTGTTATCTCCCCCAATTCCATTAAAGAGCTTATATAATCTAGCTGTTGCTTAAATTCTTCTTTCAACTGCTTGTCACGAGAAGTTGACTCCTTATAAAAAAAGGCTAGTTTTTGTGCTTTCTGCAAAGAAAAGCACTCTTTGATGCGCAAAAACTCTAGATTACACTCTTTCAAGTAGGTAATAAAGGAAGTGGTCTCGCCAATATTTTTATACCCATCAAGCATTGGCAATAGGCCAGAAACCAATTTAGTTAAGTCTTTCTTATAAAAACGCATGATAATTTCTAATTGCGCAGCTGCAACAATATCTTCATCTAGCGAAGTTCTTAACGTATGCATGATATGTTCAATATAGACACTTTTTGGACTTCCTTCATCTGGGTCCATCAAATTAAAATGTACATTCGCATCAAACGCAAACTCCTTAAGCATACGATAACAAAATCCATGTATCGTAAAAATTTGTGCAGAATGCTGCGCTTGCAATGCTTTTTTTAAACTGATCAATGCATTAAATCGCACTTCTTCTTCTTGCTCTATCAATGCATTCACATAATCAAAAATCGCCTTTTTTTTCTCAATCTGATCTATTATTTTATAGATGTTTTTAATAACACGTTGTCTTAAATCTCTTGTGGCAGCTTTAGTAAATGTCACAATTAAAATGTCTTCTAAATTAAAGCCCTCTAAAATCAGTCTGCAAACAAGGTGCTCTATTGCAAACGTCTTGCCGGTTCCCGCTGAAGCCTCAAGGAAAAAGTGGTCTTTTACTTCCAAATGTCTTGATAAAACATCAAACTGTCTCATACCAACTCTTTAATCCCTTTAAATCATTTCTTATATGCTCTACTTGCTGAGCATACTCACCACTAGAAAATAGTTGCTCCGGGCGCTTAAACATCCAATGCAAATATTGATCTATAAACATACCATTTGTATCAAAACTACTTATTATTTTCTGATCGATAGACTCCTTGTCTTTATGTAATAGATAAGATCCCCATGAAGGTAAAAATAAGGATGGTTTTGCCTCAAACTGTAAAAAATAAATAATATATTCTTTTAAAAGGTGCATTGCATCCATTTTCTCTATAGAAAGAGTGGTTAAATCTTTTAGAAAGGCAATCGACGACCCCTCTTTTATACAAAGCTTATAAATGAGCAATTCGGGCCAGCTTTTAATGAGCTCTTCAAATGTGTTATTTCTATATACATATAAAGACTTATATCCCACATCCTCTATCTTTCCAGTTATCACTACTCTCTGCAAATCCGTTATCATACACTCGATCGGAGGAAACAGGCATCGATCCTCACTCTCCCAATATGGCTCTTTTACGTTTTCTTCCAAACAAATAGAAAATGTTTTTTCTGTTTTAAATTCTTTGATACTTTCTAAAGCAGGATTGACCTCTCTTTCTATTTCATGCAATGCAACTTGTTCAAAAATACCACTTGGAAAATCACCAGAAAGCTTAAATTTTTCAATAACAGAAGACAAACCTTCTTTTAACCCCGCTTTGATCAGATAGTGCTTAAATGCATAAGAAAGAAAAAACTCTCCTGCATCAAGCAACGACTCTTCCTCCCTTAGATAGATACCAAGCGTTTGATTCATATAGTATCGGAGTGGATGCGCTGCAAATCGTTTTAGCTGCAATAAATGGATCGTTTTTGTTTCTATGGAAGCAGAGGCTGCTTTATCATGAGAAATAGCACTAACATATTTTTGTGATGTCTTTTTATTATAATATTTTTGCGCCAGTCGATACGCACTATCTGAATAACTTTTTAAAAAACCCTCTTCATGAAAATAATCTTTGGAAAACCGAAAACTACTGTGGTTGTATTTTTTTATCGGATAGTTACAAAGCAATGATACCATAGAGGAGGGCTCTAGCGCAGAATTAGGGTCTTCTGTGGCACTTGAATAACTCATGATAAAATACTCTCTTGTATTCATCAGCAACTGCAAAAATAACAATCTGTCCATTTGTAGCTTTGATGGAATCAACCTTGCTTCATGATTAAGCAAGTTTAGTGAATTTTTTTCTTCCCTTCTTGGAAAACTGTCTTCATCAAATCCTATAAAAAAAACAACGTTTGTTTCTTTTATATTCCCTATTTTCAATGTTTCAAATGATATACGCTCTCTATCATCCAATGAGCGCTTGTTGCCTTTTAATTTTTTGATTAGTCCAACGAAACGTTCTCTAAATGATTCATAGGTATATAACTCGCCATCAACAAGCGAATCCCATTGCTTTATTTTTTGCAGCTGATCACATATCTCTTCAAAATCTACTTCCAGTTTTTCTAATGACGCTACATCAAAATAACGATGTAATATCTGATAAAAGAAATCGCTCCAATCCGATAATGTTTTTTTCTCTAACAACAAATCTTTAAAATCATGATATAGAAGCTCTAGCGTATGAAAAAACCTGCCTATTACTGCCGCCATATCAAAAGAACAAAATAATCCAATGCCATATGGATCTATTAACTGATAATTATCTTCTAATATAGCCAGCGACAAGACCCACTGCTTTAAAACATAGTCCCACGTTCCCCTGTTATCTCTACCAGCTCCCATGCTTTTTTTATGTTCCCCATCAAACCCCCAACGAATGTTTGCCTTATTTGCTTTTTGCTCTATTGCTGCAAACTCTTCTTCTGTAATTCCCATTTTTAGTAAAGCGGCTTTACATCTAAAAATCTCAAAAACATCCTCTTTTGAAAAAAGCGATGTTGGCAATGACAACATTTGAAGAAAGGAATGAACAAGACTGCTTTCCTCTGCTTTGGCCAGATCCCCTATACTATATCCAAATACACCCTCGCTTCCAAAAACGTATAGGATATAAGGTGCATATTCCTTTATATCAGGGGCATATACTGCAATATCGCGCCCTTTATATTGATGAGAAAAAACTAAATGATCAATGCAAGATTTTATCCCTTCTATTTCTCTTAGCTTATTTGGCATCATATGCAATTGTACGCTTTCATCTTCTCGTAATTCTGCCGTTATTGACATTTCAATAATGTCTTTTTTTATGGTAGACAAAACAGATGCACCAAAATCTTCCTGATAATATTCTGTTGTGGATAAGCTTTGATCTTGAATATATAAATAAAATGGTTTTGCAGCTTGTATGCATTCATTAATAATAGGATTCTCTACTTTTAGATAGTCTGCTAATATTCTTCTCTCCTCATACCCGATTCCTTCCTCTTTCACCTGGTGTTGATAAAACAAATTTTTTCTTTCGGATAGTAAATCTCCCCAAAATAAAGGCGTAGGAGAAAAAACATAGAAAAAAATATCCCATGTGTTTGCTGCTTGCAATAAAAAATCTAAATAAATCTGAGGCAAATGAACAAAACCAAAGAAATGTATCTCTAGCTTAACTTCGCTAAAAAATTTATCCTTAAGTGCATGAATAACCCGGTGAGGATGATCGAATATTTCATAAATCCTTTTCTCTATCTTTTTTTGAAAGTGGCCTTCTGGCAGCAGCGCCTCATCTCCATAAATGGCATATTCCATAAAAATATCGGATAAAACCTCTGCTAGTTCGATTTCTCGATGCGTCTTATTTTTAAGATATTGAGCTATGACTTCTTCTTCTATTCCTAATTCTTTTAAAATTTTTTGTATTAAAAAACTCAAGCCCTCTTTTCTTGGAAAAAAGTACTCTTGTTTTCTATCTTGGGCTAACGCAAGTAAGTGATCGATTGCTAAATTAAGATTAATAAATCTAGGGCCCATCGCTATATTCATCTCTTCATCTTCAGACCAGATTCGAACAATTTCCTCTTTGATATTGTCTGAAGGTAAAATCACAAGCTTGCGGTGAAATTTTGTTTCTGCGTAATATATGTTGTTTTTTAACTGTTGTATGAGCGAATGAATCGAATTGCTAAAGATTACTTGAGGGATGTTATTCAATTAAAACCTCGGTAGTTAAGGAAGTCGTTTACCAATCACATCGTCGTATGATATTATATACCAAAATCGGAAGTGATACATGATTTTTTTTAAAAAACAGAAAAAAAACAAAAATAATCTTTCTGAATTAAAAGGACCAGCAATGTCCTATAAAGAGCGACATGCGCTTTTGTTTTTAAATATCACCCAATTTTTGGGGGCATTAAATGACAACGTTTTCAAATTTTTAGCAGTTTTCCTGTTAATTGATTTAAAAGGTGTTGCAAACTCTGGTGAAATCCTTTTTTGGATAGGTATCGTTTATGTGTTGCCTTTCTTACTATTTTCTTCTTCTGGAGGAATTTTTGCAGATCGCTTTAGCAAGCAGAAAATTATCATTTTCATGAAGGGGTTTGAGATATTAGTAATGATAGGAGCCCTAGTAGCTTTCTATTTTCAAAGCCCTCTCGGGGTTTATGTCGCCTTGTTTTTCCTCTCTACTCATAGCGCATTTTTTGGACCACCAAAATATAGTATCATACCAGAAATTGTAGAAACAGAGTCCATTACAAAAGCAAATGGTATCATCACCTCGTCTACCTATTTAGCAATCATTTTAGGGTCGTTTTTAGCATCTTTTGTCACCCAAATAACAAATAAAAATTTCCTTCTAACCGCTATTTTTTGTCTTTTTATTGCAGTTACTGGTTTTATTTCCTCTCTTTTCATACCGCCCACAGATGCACAAAGACAAAAACAAAAAATTACACCATTTTTTATTCGAGATATTTATAAAACACTCCAATTTTGCAAAAACTATAAATTCTTCCTTTTAGCAATGTCCGGATCCTTGTTTTTTTTATTTATAGGAGCCTTTTTACAATTAAATATCGTCCCTTTTGCTATTGAATCCTTAGGCCTTAGCGAAATCGGCGGAGGATACTTATTTTTAAGTAGCTCCATTGGTATTGCGCTCGGAGCCGTTGTTGCCGGAAGAACCTCACAAAAATCTGGGAATCTAGGACTTTCTTGTTTAGCAATCGGCATTACTGCTACCTTTTTCTTTTTAATTCCGGTGTGCACCTTTTCCATTATTGCTACTTTGATTTGCCTTGCTCTTTTAGGATTCGGAGGCGGTATGTTTATTGTCCCTATAGACTCTTTTATTCAAACATATAGCCCAGATGAGAAAAGAGGCAAAATCGTTGCCACTTCTAATTTTTTAAGCTTTTGTGGCGTATTATTAGCCCCTATTTGTATCTATTTGTTTAGCAGCATACTTCATCTATCTGCAGCAACGGGTTTTTTCATCATGGGAATCATTACCCTAGCTTATTTTTGTGTAATCGCAAGAAAATTGTCGGGCATTTTTCTCAATTATGCATCGAGAAAATTGTTACATCCTTTTTTTCACATCGATATTGCTCCCGCTGATTTTGATATAAAAAGCATAACCTCTTTAGTAGTTCCCACTGCTCATACAAGTTATGCAGCTCTCATCATGGGTATCAGAACAAAATTTCATCTGCATATAGCAAAACCAAAAGCTCAATTTTTTGATCGCTTTTGGAATTTGTTTAAAAACATTCACTTCATTTATTTTGAAAAAACACCCGCCTTTGTTCTGGAGTCTTTTCAACGCACCATCAAATTAAATAAGGATCCAACTATTATTCCTTGCCTTATTGTTAGTCCTTCTAATCATCCTGGCAATATCTACAAAGAAAAGGATTTCTTAAGTTTAAAAACCGCATTACAATCTTCGTGTCAATTTATGCTTATTAAAGAAAGCCACCGCTCTCGTAAAAAATGGGCTTTTTTATGGCAACCTGTTCAAATTACTTTTGATTTTAATATGAAAAATAGATCTGTTGCATATGAGCAAAAACATTTGCTAAAAAACATCTTCTCTAAAAACTAATGGTTAGGATCCTTAGTTTATTGAATAGTTTTTTCTTTGTTTTTCAAAAAAAAATCTGTATAAATCAATCTAATTAGATTATTACAGTAGCACATGAAATATTTATGTTTTTCTTCCCTAGTTATCATAGGATGTATCTCTTCGTGTGAGTTGTGTTCTGTTACTTATACCGTAACCAGCACGCTGGATGATGGTACTGCCGGCACATTGCGCTGGGCCATCAATCAGGCTAATCTTAATTCTGGCAGCACAATCAACATCAATTCCGGCCTGACCATCAACCTAACTACAACTCCTGGACTCCCTTCTATTAATGTTCCCACAACAATTAATGGCAATGGAAGCACAATCGACGGAACCACTGCTTGTCGTATTTTTTTTATTAATAGTAGTGGTGTATCCATTACGGATCTTACCCTGTCTGGTGGAAATGCCCTTGGTGGAAGTGGCGGAAGCAGCGTGCAAAACTCTCCTTCCGGCGGCGGCGGTGGTGGTGGTGGTTTTGGTGCAGGTGGTGGTGTTTTTGTGAGTTCAGCTGGCAGTGCCACCATTACTAATACGACATTTTCTTCTAACACGGCAGCTGGTGGTGCAGGTGGCATCGGAGGGCTTTATGTAGCAGGTAAATGTGGCGGTGGCGGCGGCGGTGGTGGTGGCCTTGCCGGAAATGGGGGCAATGGTGGAACAACAAGTTCATCTGGTGATTTTGGTGGCACCGGTGGTGGTGGTGGTGGTGGATATCCAATTACCTCGAGTCTTACTAATGATAATGGAGTCGCTGGCGCTCCGGAAGCAGGTACATATCAAGGAGGGGCCGGTGGCGCCGGCGGCGGTCCCGGAGGAAGCGGAGGAGCCCAAACTGCCGCTTCTTCTTCAGGTGGAGCTCCTGTTAATGGCAATGATGGTTCTCCGGGAGGATCTGCGGGTGAAGGCGGTGGCGGGGGTTCTGGAGGATCCGGTGGAGGCTTCTTTACCGGTGGTGCTGGTGGTATCGGTGGTCTTGGAAATGATTATAGTGGTGGTGGCGGTGGCGGCGGTGGAAGTGGTCAACAAGGAGCTGCGAGTTCTGGAACTGGAAGCATTGGAGGAGCTGGTGGATTCGGTGGCGGTGGTGGCGGCGGGGGCACAAGCAACCAAGGAGGAAATCCTGGAGCAAATGGTGGATTCGGTGGTGGTGGTGGTGGTGGCGGCGGTGATGGCGGCGGCAGTAGTACTTATGGTGGTGGATCAGGAGCTCCGGGATTTGTTGGACAGGGAAGTGGTGGCGGCGGATTCGGTGCTGGTGGTGGTGTTTTTGTCCAAAACGGGGGAGCTTTAATTTTATCTGGTAATATTCAATTCAGCAATAACGAATCTACAGGAGGGGCTGCTGGTGGTAGTGGTGCTACAGCAGGATCTTCTGCGGGAGATGATATTTTCTTCATGTCTGGGAGTAATTTAACATTTAACAACACCTCCTCTCTTACCATTTCTTCTACTATAGATTCTGATAACTTAGCAGCTGGTGGAGGTCTCACAAAAAGTAATACAGGAACACTTAGTCTTTCTAATGCTGCTAATACCTATCAAGGAGGAACCATCATTACTGGTGGTATTTTAAATATTGCAGGTGATGGATCATTAGGAGCCTCAGGCGCTGGCAATGGGGTGACTTTGGGAGGAGGAACTCTACAAGCTGGTAATAATTTTACACTTGGCCGCACCATCGCCCTAACGACAGCTACCACCAGTTCGCTTGATGCAAATGGTAATTCCTTAAACGTAAGTAGTATTGTTTCTGGCGCAGGCAATCTTAATATACTAGGGACCGGAGGAGGAACAACAACCCTTGCAAACACATCAAATAATTATACAGGCAACACTACTATTACTTCAGGAATACTAAGTATCAGCTCTGACGCATGTCTTGGAAGCGGTGGCGGCATTGTTCTATCTGGCGGAACTTTAACCACTACTTCTACTGTTTCCACAAATAGACCAATCTCTTTAACCGTATCTACTTCTAGTACCATTAATGCAAATAGTAATAACTTTACTGCCTCTAACCAAATATCTGGTGGCGGGAACATTTCTATTACCAATGGCAATCTTGTTACTTTATCTGGTACAAACAACTATACAGGCAACACTTCTTTTAGCTCAGGCACATTAAATATCACCAATAATACTGCTATGGGCAATGGCGGCATTACTACCTTTGCAAATGGAACAACTCTTCAAGCTGGAGCTACTTTAAATAGTGTTGCAAACCCTATCAGTCTAACAAGCGGGACCGTTACCTTTGATACAAATGGCAATG
>JACRBE010000020.1 GCA_016213235.1 Chlamydiales bacterium
AAAATAAACCATCCTCTCCACCAATGAGCGCCTGTTTTGGTTCAAAACAGGAGACTTCTTTTTCCAAATAGAGGTAGTCTTCTTCAGCAATATAAGGAGGATTACAAAACACATAATCTGCTTTAAGCCCTTGAAAAGGCTTTAAAAAATCTCCTACTAAAACGTCTATATCCACGTTGTTTGCCTCTGCATTTATCTTGGCAAGTTCCACACATGGCTGTGATATATCCGATGCATAGATAGATAAAGAAGGGTACCGTTTTTTTATACTAATACCAATGCATCCTGTGCCACAACACAAATCAAACACTGTTTTACCTTGTAGATCATCCTCTTTAATGATACCACACGCTCTATCAACTAAAAGCTCTGTTTCCTGTCTTGGTATGAGGGCATCTTGAGATACTTGAATGCTGCAAGAAAAAAAGGAGACCTCATTTAAAATATATTGAAGCGGCTCTCCGGCAAGTCTTCTTTGCAGCATGTCATTTAATCTGTTCCACTCCTCTTCACTAATGATATGGTCATAGTGAAGATATAAATCCATAGGATGCATATGGAGAATAAAAGAGAGTAGATCTTCTGCTACTTGAGAATATGAATTAATATTAGCGCTCTTTAAATAAAGCTTTGATTCACGAAGAACGTCTCTTAGTATCTTCATGACACTGCATTTTCTAATTTTTGCTGATGGAAATAAGAAACTAAGGTATTTGTCACCTCATCTAGATCCCCTTGCATCACTCGGTCCAAATTATACAACGTTAAATTAACACGATGATCTGTCAGTCTGTTTTGAGGGAAATTATAGGTCCTGATTCTTTCTGAACGATCCCCACTGCCTACTTGAGATGCTCGAAGGGAAGAAATCTCTTGCTGTTTTTTCAATCTTTGTTGTTCTGCAATTTTTGCTGTAAGCAACCGAAGGGCTTTATCTTTATTTTTATGTTGAGATCGCTCTTCCTGACAATATACTACTGTATTGGTAGGCAAGTGTGTGATGCGCACTGCAGAGTCTGTAGTATTGACATGTTGTCCACCGGCACCCGACGATCGATAGGTATCTATCTTAAGATCTCTCTCATCAATTTCGATCTGCTCTTCTTCATCTGGTTCAATTAAAATAGCTACAGTGACTGCAGAGGTATGTACTCTTCCTTGGGTCTCCGTATCCGGCACTCGTTGCACTCGATGAGTCCCTGCTTCATACTGCATCAGCCTATGCACATTCTGACCACTTATGACCATAATATACTCTTTAAAACCACCCAGATCAGACGGAGCGCAAGAAAGAAGTTCACAACTCCACCCCTTTGCAGCAGCATATAGTTGGTACATTCTTACACAGTCTCCAACAAAGATGGCAGCCTCATCGCCCCCTGTACCTGCCCTTAATTCAATGATCGTACTTTTATTATCATTAGGATCAGGAGGAACAAGCAGCGTCTCTATTTGAGAGTAAAGAGCTGGAACTATTTTTTCCAGTTTAGTGATTTCTTCTTGTATAATACTGAGAAACTCAATATCAGATTCTGATTTTAACAGTTGTTTGTTTTCTTCCAGCTGTTTTTTAGCAAGCATATACTGTTGCCAAGTCTCCTTGACTTCAAGTAAATAAGAATGCTCCCGAGTCAGTTCCTTATATTTCTTTTTATCAAGAATGGTATCAGGCTGTCCCAGAAGCTCTTCTATCGTAGAAAGTTTATCAATTAACTTTAAAACTTTATCTTCCAATCAACTAACTTTTCTTTTTTGCTGCCGGTTTTTTCGCTTTTGGACTTTTCTTAGAATCGTCTTTTTCTTCCTTTTCCTCTTCCACTATTTTTTTAGCATTAGCTGCAGCCTGGCTATAGCGCTTCATAAACTTATCTACTCTACCTTCCGAGTCAATAAATTGTTGTGATCCTGTGAAAAACGGGTGTGATGCAGAAGATATCGACAATCGATACACAGGATATTCTTTTCCTTCAAACTTTTCTGTTTCTTTTGGTTGCAATGTGCTACCGCATACAAATCTATATCCTGTAGCAGTATCAACAAAAAGCACGTCTTGATATGGTGGGTGACCTTCTTTCTTCATGAGAAACTCCTTTTAAATAAGCAAAAATCGTAACTACCTTTTTGATAAACTTCAAGTCCTATTTTATATCCATCAAGAAGACTACCTATTTTTCTTATCAATATAAATTTTTATTTACCCACCTTCAATATCCCTTAATAATCCCTGTATCCAATGTAAAATTCTCTCCATATCCACACTGGCATATCTAGATGATATGCTATGATAATATTCTAGCAACCCTATCCATTTTTCATACTGATTTACAAAAACACCATTTTGACCACCCTTTCCAAAAGAGTATTCTTGCCGTAAGTGCTGTATAGCAAAAGAAATTGTTTGTAAAAAAGCATAAACATCTGTTCTTTTAGATTGGAACTGATGATGTAAACCAATCCCTGATGTATATGCCGGGGTTCCTCTTATCTTTGCTTGCATCTGGCTTTGAATAGTTCCCAACAAGTAGGAGATATCTTCCTGTATATTTATTTCTATCATATAGAAAAGGATGTTTGACATCTCATTATATAACACATATTCCAGACTTGGATACTCTATTGTTTCATCATAATACTCACAAAAAGATTTTGTAATCGTTTTAAAACTACTATTTTCTTTTATTACCTCCAATCTTTCTTGTCCTGAAAGAGGGTTTTCTCTTGGCGCTGCTGTATGCCGCCCATCCCAATAGACAATACAAGCTTCCTCTGCTCTCCTAAAGCATGCCACTTGTTCTGCTCTCCACTCTGTTATGGTTATTAATTCATGAAGATCTGCTAACGAGGCAACGCCCCCTTTTAATAATATATTGCCTAACTTAATATCTCGATGGATATATCCCCTCTCATGAAGCGACTCTATAGCCTGCCCAATTTGATAAAGGTAACGCAACGTTTGTATGATGATTTTTTTTTGTCCTATTTTAGGTTGTCTTTTAGCTAAAAATTGCGATAAAGAGGTTTCTTGTTTTTCTACAAGCAAACTCACTTTATTTGGATTTTCTTCTCTCTGCCAACAGACATAGGATGATGTAAATAGATGAGGCACTCCTCTAGTTCTTTTCATATTAGTCCATTCTCTTATTAAAGATGGACGACAATTTTTACGAATACGATATTCAAGTGCTGAAAATACTTTTCCAACCAACATGACATTTGTCGATACATCTCTCTGTATAGGAACAATATAAGAATGAATTAATTTTTTACTGCTTCCCTCCGAAGGTATCTTTTCCGTATTAATAATTATACCAAATTGAGGGAGACACTGTATCGTATAAAAACCGGGCCGCTTATTTTTTTTATCCCATACATATGTTTGTTCTTGTAAAGGAGCCAATAACCATCTTACGACTAACGATATTTGTTCTTCCCTTATATGCGGTATTACCCGTGTAACCGAGCGCCTGATAGCACTAACTGGCTCCGGCAACGTATACATACAAAAAGAGATTGTTCTTAAGATATAATCGCTACATGTAGGCGCTATTTTCAATTTATCTAAAGCAAATGCATCTACACCAAGAACACTCCTTTTTTCAGAGGCAGGCTCTTCCCAGGCGGTACGTTGAGCCCTTTCTGATGTTCTAAGCTCTACAGCCGGCGCAATCACGTTAATTGTTGGAACAACTCTATTAAATGTATCCATAACACCATTAAATTTTTCAGCAATTATATCGTGTTATGAAATAAAAACAAATCTAGATTAAAAACTAATATATATAAAAAATGTTTTAATAGACACCACTCAAATCAATCATCAAAAAATAGAAAAAAAAGGACTCTTTATTTACACTCTAACAAAAAAACTCAAAGCTACGAATGCTAAAATATACTTATAATCATACAGCAATGCCTCCTAGTTTAAGAAAAATTTTAACCTGGATGGTACTTCTTAGTAGTGTTGGAGCATTAACACATAGGCTCTACTTACCTTGGATAGAAACCAATATACAGTCTCTACTAGCTTTATCTTCTTGGGGTATTTCTCATGGGATGATTTGGCAATTTTTTACTTATCTATTCGTGCAACCAATAGGCTCTAACATCACTTTTTCTTTCTTTACACAGTTGTTTTTCAATTTATTCCTTACCTTCTACATAGGAAAATCGATTATTGAGTGGAAAGGATACAAACACTTTTATTTTCTATTCTTAACCGGTGGCGTCTTTTCTGCTATAGCGACCACGTTGTTATTATTATCCTTTCATAGCCCGTTTTATCTTGCAGGATGCCACCATGTTATCTATAGTTTGCTCACAGGATGGATGTTTTTATTTCCTGCTAGAGAGTTGCTATTCTTTCTAGTGTTTCCAATAAAAATAAAGTGGCTTCTGGTTATTGCTGCAGCTTCTACGCTATTTATCGATCTTGCCAATGGAAACTTTGTTAACTTTTTCTCTATCCTATTTAGCATCTTATTTGGCTACTTTTATTCTCTTATTGTGTTTGAACTACATAGTGCATTTCCTCTACTACATGCGTTTGAAAAGAAAATTTTTTCTCTAAAAAAGCGCTTATTTGGATCTAAAAAAGAATCCATTGAGACGTTTATGAATCCTAGAAAAAGAAAAATCTATGATTTCAAAACAGGAAAAGTCATTTTAGATGATGAAACATTCATGGATGTATGTTTAGAAAAAATTGCAAAACTTGGTAAAAGTTCGCTCTCTTTATATGAACGCTTTCGTTTAAAAAGAATCACCAGGAAAAGAAAAAAATCTAACGGTTTTCTCTAGTATATGCCATCCATGCAGCATAAGCGCTTTGAAGACCTTCCAACACACCCTCTTCATATCGAAAATAGGGGTGATTTTCCAGTTCTGGAAAATCATTTGGCTGCATGATATCCTCTGCAGTAACATAAGGGTTAATGTGGTTTGCACAGCAGAGCAATCTCTCTTTTTGCTGCTTTATCATCTCTTCAAACAGAGACCCTGCATCCTGATAAATTCCATTTTTCATTTTTTCTCCTTTTTGCAAAAAAATCTTTTAACAGCTGCCCTGCGATCGGATAATCTGTGTTATAAATAATTTGAATTTGATGAATCGGATGTTTTTTTGCAAATATATCAATAAAACTACCATTTGCACCATGTCGATAATCTTTTGCAAGATAGATCAAGCGATCAAGGCGATGCAAAATCAGTGATCCTGCACACATGATACAAGGCTCTAGCGTACATACCATGATACACCCATTTAATCTCCAATCTCCTAATTTTTTTGTCGCTTTTTTGATAGCTATCATTTCTGCATGGGCCGAAGCATCTTTTTTTTTCTCTATAAGGTTATACCCTGATGAAATAAAAGTGTTTTCTTTAAAAATAACCGCGCCAACAGGAACTTCCCCTTGTTGGTAGGCCTGCAGAGCCTTTTTTATGGCTAAATTAATAAATGTTTCCATGTATAAATAAAAATTTAATTAGTGTTTTTTACTGCACTGCATGCAACTCAATATTTTATTACTACTTAAGTAGTATTTAGATGTGTTGATATTATGGCTTTATTCTGATAAAATATCTATTGCATATATTTACTATATGTTGTCATAAAAAATATATAATGCCTAAGACTGTGGGGTTCGACTGACCTGACGTTCTTCGTGGTTTTAGGTGAAACCCTATATAAAATAAAAAGGGAAATGTCTATGGCTTTAGATAAAGGTCTCAAAGAAGAGATTACAAAAAAATTTCAGCTGCATGAAAAGGATACTGGTTCTGCAGACGTTCAGATAGCTTTGCTTTCTGAAAGAATAACAGAGCTCAATGATCATCTTAAGATCAATACCAAGGATCACGCTTCCAGACTAGCATTAATCAAGCTTGTTGGTCAAAGAAGAAAGCTTCTTGATTACTTGAATGCAACTGATACTAAGAGATATCAAACGCTTATCAATCGTTTAAGTCTCAGAAAATAGTCTATTCTTTGTACTATTTTTTTTACAAAAACCGCTGAAATCTAATTTCAGCGGTTTTTGATTTCCTTCCCATCTATTCCAGTCTTTGTTATCATCTACCTATTTTAGATACACATATATATTTTTTAACTATGGAGCAACTATATTAATGAAATCACAAACTCTTACCGTTTCAGTTAGTGGGAAAACTCTTACCTTTGAAACAGGAAAAATCGCACGTCAAGCCGGCGGTAGTGTCTTACTTCGCAGTGGAGATACTGTTATTTTATCCACTGCTTGCGCTGCAAAAGCCCCAGACCCTGCAGTCGACTTCTTCCCTCTTCGTGTGGATTATATAGAAAAATTTTCTTCCGCAGGAAAAACCCTTGGCGGATTTATTAAAAGAGAGGGAAAACTTTCTGAAAAAGAAGTTCTCGTTTCTCGTTTAATTGATAGACCATTAAGACCTATGTTTGAAGATGGTTATTTTAATGAAGTACAGGTTTTAAATTATGTCATGTCTTATGACAGCGGACATCCACCGGAGGCCCTTGCTATTTGCGCAGCCTCTGCTGCTTTAGTGATATCGGAAATACCATTGAAGAAACCGATTGCCGGCGTAAAGGTTGGTATGATCAACGATGAGTTTATTATCAACCCAACAAGCGAAGAATTAAAAAACTCGCGTTTAGATCTTATCCTTGCAGGAACTGTAGATGCTATTTTAATGATCGAAGGATATGCAGACTTTCTAACAGAAGAGCAAATCTTGGAAGCAATTGAAGAGGGACATAAAGCGATCCAAATCATTTGCCAGCATCTTAGCGATTGGCAACAAGTAGTTGGTAAGGAAAAAGTAAGAGACAACCTAGTGGTTATACCTGATGAACTAAAGAGCGGCATAGACACTCTGATTGGAAAAAAACTCCAAGATGGACTTAGAATTAGCGAGAAGCTAAAACGAGAAGAGTTATTATCGACTATTCACAGCGATACGCTGGAGCATTATTTAGGTGAAAATAGTAAGCAACCTTATTCAAAGCCACAAGTTGAGCTAGCATACAAAGAAGTCTCTTCCAGATATATGCGAGAAATGATCTTAAGTGAGAATATACGAGCAGATGGTAGAAGTTGTGAAGAGATCCGTCCTATTTTTATCGAACAAAGCTTATTGCCAAGGGCTCATGGTAGCGCTTTATTTACGCGTGGCGAAACACAATCACTTGCTGTTTGTACCCTTGGACCTGAAACCATGGGTCAACGTTTTGAAACTCTAGAAGGTGAAGGTCTAAGCCGTTTTTATCTACAATATTCTTTCCCTCCTTTTTCTGTTGGAGAAGTAGGAAGAATGGGACCTCCTGGTAGAAGAGAAGTGGGACATGGCAAGCTCGCAGAAAGAGCTTTAATGGCAGCGCTTCCTGATATCACCACGTTTCCTTACACTATTCGCTTAGAATCCAACATTACAGAGTCCAATGGATCTTCTTCTATGGCATCTGTGTGTGGTGGCTGTTTATCTATGATGGATGCAGGTGTTCCCATTACAAGACCGGTTGCAGGTATTGCAATGGGTCTTTTACTCGAGCAGGATCGTTTTGCTATTCTTTCCGACATTCTCGGTGTGGAAGATGCTCTTGGTGATATGGACTTTAAAGTCACCGGAGACGCACATGGCATTACCGCATTCCAACTCGATATTAAAGTCGAGGGTATCACGCATCACATTATGGAATCTGCTCTAAAACAGGCTAAACAGGGCCGCCTTCATATCTTAAATAAGATGATAGGAGCTTGCCCAGAGTCGAAGAAACACTTATCACAATATGCACCTCGTATTGAAACAATCCAGATACCAACGAGCAAAATTGCTCTTTTAATTGGACCTGGTGGTAAGCAAATTAGAGCAATTATTGAAGAAACAGGTGTCGATATCAATATCAACGATGATGGTGTTGTAAGTATTGCTTCTGTAAGTGTAGAAGCAATGGACAGAGCAAAAGAACTTGTCCACAACGTCGTTGCAGAAGTAGAGGTTGGTAAAACTTATAAGGGAGAGATTGTATCGATTGTTCCTTTTGGACTTTTTGTGAAAATATTTAGTCGTGAAGGACTTTGCCATATCTCTGAGATTGATCACAAACGTCTTGATACGTTAGAAGGATTATTCAAAATAGGAGAATCCATTGAAGTGAAGGTACTTGAGATCAATGATCGTGGACAAATAAAACTTTCCAGAAAAGTATTATTACCAAGACCTTCTCACGATGAAGGATCTTCTGGTGAATCTCATCAAAGAGAACCTAGAAGAGAACATCGTGAGCAAAGAGAACCTAGAAAACCGATGGTACTCACTCCACCTCCCATTAATATCAATTCCTAGTCACCATATAGGCAGCTGGAGACCTGCTCCTTCAGGAGCGGGAGGAAAAGCTGCCCGTTTTTTTCCGGTGCGAGCTACCTTTTTCTTTTCATGTTATAACAACTAGGTTTGTTTATTTAAAATAGTTTGCCAATATAGCTCATCATGTCAGGTTGTTTGATAGCGTTCCCAAATAACTTGTAGTTGCGATGAGAGTATTAATGGATCAAATGGTTTGACAATTATATCCACCACACCCATTTTCAAAAATTGTTCTTGTCTGTTTGTTATAACACTAGCTGTAAAAAAGACGATAGGAGTCTTCATTGTTTCAGGAATTTTCCTGAGGGCTTGCACGGTAGCGGGACCATCCATGATTGGCATCAAAATATCCAGAAGGATAAGATCTGGTTGAAACTCTGTAGCTTCCTTCACAGCTTGCTCTCCTGATGACACACTTTTTACTACATACTGGGGATTCATTTCTAAAGAATATCTACAGATAATAAGGATATCCGGATCGTCATCGACAACTAAAATTTTTCTAAGAGGTTTTAAAGTCATGTTAATCCTTTATAAATAGGAAGATCCACATAAAATGTGGTTCCTTTGTTCCCGTTATCCATAAAACCGATTCTTCCATTTAATTGCTCTACAATAGTTTTACAAATGTATAAACCAAGACCGGTCCCTCCCACCAAACGTGCATCATGGTTGGCTATTTGAAAAAATGGGGTAAATATATTTTTCTTTTCTTCCTGTGGGATCCCTTTCCCTTGATCGCTTATACAAATACGAATATTGTTATCTATAATTTGTACAGAAACAGACACTTCAGTGTGTGCTGGGGAGTTTTTGATAGCATTGGAGAGCAAATTAGTCATCACCTGAATCATGCGATTTTCATCTATAAAAACCAGACTATCTGGATAAGGGGTCCTTTCAACCACCAAAATTGCAAAGTTACACGCCATTTCTTTTAAAACAGCGATAGACTCTTTTATAATCTTGCCAATAGGAGTAGGCTTAAATTCCATTTTCAATTTACCAGCCTGGATTTTCCCAATATCAACAATATCATTAATAATCGTGTTAAGACGACTTGATGAGCGGTAAGCAACGGACAGGAGTTCTTTCATCTTTGCCGAGAGGTCTTTGTCAATAAGGATGAGGCCAAGTGCACCATGGATGGAAGTAAGAGGTGTTCGCAGCTCATGGCCGAGGATCGCCATCTGCTCATTTTTTGCTTTGATTGCAGCCTCCCAAGCGACATCTTCCCGGATGAGTGCTTCAGCGATTTTTTTATTGGTAATATTGCATATTATTCCTGTAAATAACCGCTTATTTTTAACAATCACTTCACTAACGGCTAGGTCAATGGGAAATATAGTACCATCTTTCCTTCTGCCAGTAGCTTCTCTTCCAATACCAATAATCTTTGCTTTTCCCGTTGTAATATAGTTATGGACATACCTATTATGCTCACTACGAAATGGCTCTGGCATGAGCATCGTAACTTCCTTACCTATAGCTTCCTCTTTTGTATAACCAAACATTTTCTCGGCACTTTTATTAAAAACCAAAATAATAGATTCTTCATTGATCGTAACAACCCCATCCACCGTTGTATCAAGAATAGCTCGAAGGTTTTCAATGCTTAACGCCTCTTCCTCCAAAGAAGAAGGAAAGAGTCGATTTTTGATTTTATGCCAAAACCCGGCTTCTTTTTTATGAAAAAAGGGACAACTCATATTTGTAACCAAGCAGTGTTAATTGCATTTAATTCCTCTGTATTAAACAAATCAACAAAAAAAATATAAAGATTAATTTTTACATATTTTTTGTGTTTGTATTAAGATGAAACGTGCAGCGTATAGCAAATAATAGAATCATCCATGACGATCCGCTTTTCAAAACCATTTTTAGCCACACTCTTCATCTATAATATTTATCTTATCGGTATAGAAGCCCCCTCCCCTATTACAGAGGAGGTAAAAGAAACACCCTCTATAGAAACAGAGTTAACTCTTCATCTTCTACAAGATAAAAAACTTCCTAATGATCCTTTATATTGGTATCAGCTTGGACTCGTTTATATTCAACTACATGATTTAAACCATGCTGAAAAAAGCTTAAAGCGATCGATTGATGAAGATACACATTTTACACCGGCATATATCCAACTGGGCTATCTCTATTTATGGAATGATGAGCTATCAAAAGCAGTTTCATCTTTTTCTACAGCACTAGAGCAGGAACCATGCAATGAAAATGCTTTAATTGGTATAGAGAAAATTGCTAGCATATGGAGAAAAAAACGTGGCTATAAACAACAAGCCATCGATTTATATAAGAAACTACTCTCTTGTAGAGAAACTGATGCTGACTATCTCTTTTATTTAGGTACTCTTTTTGCACACACGGGACAATTAAAACAGGCGGAGAAGGCACTCAAGCATTGCCTTGCTATTGTCCCTACCTATACAGATGCAGCCTTTCAACTCGCAAGCGTATATATATGGCAAAAAAAATGGGACCTTGCCATTAGCATTTATGAAAAATATCCAGATAGGATAGAAGCAGAGGAGGGCCTTGCAAGAATTAGCTTTTTACAAGAAAACTATGCAAAAGCAGAGATACAATACAAAGAGATACTAAGTAAAGATCCAAGCAACTTAAATGCAAGAAAAGGCCTTGCTCGCTCTGATGCAGCTCAACTGCATTATAAAGATGCAAAAAAACAATATAAGCTGCTACAAAAAACTCCTGGGTACCAAGAAATTAATGCAGCAGAGATTTTTGATACGAAATCTCATACTAATATTGCTGCGCTATTAGAAGCAGACTATACCGTTGCAAAAGAAAACGATCCCACCATACAACTACCTGTTGTCAAAGATTACTATCTGAATACTGGATTGTGGCTTTTATTTCCTATCTTTGATCAATGGAGAATCGATGCAAAAGGTATCTTTTACCACCAAAAGGAACTTGATATTTTACCTCCTGTCGGACTTAATTATGATGTAAACCTTGGTGGCGCTCAACTTGTTTCTCATTATTATTTTCTGAAAGATTGGAAATGGGATGTGGTTGCTAGAGTATTAAGAGGATGGCAGGCAGAAGACGGAGCCTATCCTTTTAATACGACAACCCGTTTTGAGCCGGGAACCTCTATCCTCTATAACAGTGAAAGACAACTGCTACTATTAGATGGCCACTATGAATCTTTTATTACCAAAAACTTTTCGAACTTTCATGCACAGCAAATCACCACAGCTGTCTTAGAAGGTAGATATGGGTATCGCTTTGATATGCATCTAAGACCGGAAATAACCGGATGGCTTAACCATATGTTTTATCATGATAGCGTCCATAACCAGCGATCCTCTCAAAATATTAAGCTGAAAATCGATGTACCTTTTTTAGATCCTTTCCTGTTTGCTACCTATTTGTTTGAACATAGTTCCTTTAGAACACTAACAACCAGTTATTTTTCTTATAAAGATCAGTGGCGCAATACCGTAGGAGGACTTATCCATTTTCAGTTTTCCCCAAGGTTTTACTGGGACGCTTTTTATGAGCGTCAATGGCAGCTCACAGAGCAATTATTTCAACCTATTGGAAACTTTGTGTTTATTGCGGCTCGTCAGTTTTTAATCGGAAATAAAGTAGGAGGAGCTCTTACCTACTACCTAACAAATTTCTTGCAGGTTAATATCAGTG
>JACRBE010000022.1 GCA_016213235.1 Chlamydiales bacterium
CTGTTCTTCCGTGTATCCACAAGAAGAAATTTCGGGTATTGTATAAATCCCTATAGGAAATTGTTTAGGAAAGTGATGTGTTTCCTCACCAAATGCATGTCTTGCAGCAAGTCTACCCTGCTCCATGATAGTTGCAGCAAGGGCTGGTTGTCCTATTACATCACCTACCGCATAAATATGTGATCTAGCTGTTTGAAACAAAGGGTTTATAGGGATAAAACCATGTTCATCTAGAGTAATCTGTGCTTTTTCAATATCTAGACCCACCACATTTGCCTCTCTACCTAGAGCATATAAAAACATATCTGCAGAAAGTGTTGTGCTATCTTTAAATTCTACTGTTACCTGCTTATCTGCTATGTTTATTTGGTGGAATTGCTTCTGTCCATAAAAAACAAGCCCTAAATTTGACAAATAATTTTGCAAATGAGTACCAATTTCTCGATCAAGAAGTGGTAAAATATGCTCTCCTCTATCTACTAAAAACACCTTTGTTCCAAGTGCGGCAAAAAAACTTGCATACTCAGAACCAATGATTCCAGCTCCCATCACAATGATTGTTTTTGGTAGATGATCAATAGAAAGAAGCCTTGTAGAATCCAAAATCATATTATTATCAAAGGGAATATTGGAAGGATTTCTAGGCTGAGAACCTGTTGCAATAATAATCTTATCTGCAATAACTGTATCAGTAAATTCCCCTTGTTTATTACTAATAATAATCTTGTTTTCATCCACAAAGGAGGCATTACCATGAATGATGTCGATATGATTTTTAGAAAACTGTTTTTTTAATCCCTCTCTCAATAATCCAAGCGTCTTTGTTAAATGATAATTTAAATCATTAATCGATATGTCTTTGGTTTCTAGAGGTTTAGCATAAAAGCTTTTATGGTAAAAGTTTGTAAGATCAAGAATAGCCTCTCTTAGAGATTTTGATGGAATCGTACCAGAATTAAGTGACGTTCCACCAATGTGCTCATCTTGCTCTATTACCATGACCTTCTTGCCAAGCTTCGCCGCTTGAATGGCAGCTTTTTGGCCTCCAGGTCCTGATCCAATAACTAAACAGTCTACATGATGTTCTTTCACGTTCCCCCTTTATGAAAAACACACCACCAAAAAAAAACGAGTCAAAAAATTTTTTTACATTTTTTTTTTGAAAAAATCAAATAGAACTTGTCGGATAACGAATCGATTGCTATCATAATCCGCTTATCGAATTGGAGATAGGTGTCATGTCAAAAAAGTGCCAAATTACTGGAAAAATACCGAGAAGAGGCAAAACCTACACAAAACGTGGGATTGCAAAAAAGAAAAAAGGGATTGGTCTTAACATTACCGGTTGTACAAAAAGACGATTTTTACCAAACCTCATGAAAAAACGATTCTGGTTTCCGGAAGAAGAGAGATTTGTAACAATCAAAGTATCTGCTAATGGTCTAAGAATTCTAGACAAAAAGGGAATATCTGAAATTGTGGCGCAGCTTCGCTTGCAAGGTCAACGAGTATAAGACACAACTCTTTTACCTCATCTTTGTTTTATATTGTGCCTTGCATATTTATTTAACATATCAAATCCCGCTTCCTGAAGAAGATGGGATTTTTTTTTATTCTAGTAATTCATATTCTTTAGAGCGCGTAGTAACAAAATGGATGGAATGCGCAAAAGAATCAATTGATATTGAGTGTTATATGATCACGGACAAAAAATGGATCGCTCAATTAATCAACAAAGCCAGGCAAGGCATCAACATTCACATTTATCATCATTATGATCATCCCCTTTCTTTAAAAGGTTTGCATGAAAACATTATTGTAACTCCTTCTAAAAGAAAAAGTTTAATGCACAAAAAGCTAATTATGGTGGATAAAAAGCTTTGTTTAATTGGCAGCACCAACCTCACACAAGCCTCACTGCTAATGCATGACAATATGATGATAGGTATTCATTCTAAAGAAATTGGTGCAGCAATTGCAAGTCATGTAGATTATTTTTCTCATCATCATCTACAGCTATTTAATCTACCTTCTAGCGCCTCTTTATTTGTAAAAAAGATCATCGAAGAGATCAACATGGCAAAAAAACAGATCACGGTCTGTATGTTTTGTTTATCGGAAAAAAAGATTATTTCTTCTTTATGCCGCGCTATAGAAAGAGGAGTAAGCGTAGATCTATTTATTGATGGGCACACGTACCAATATCCTTGGAAAGAGATTCCAACTATGGTAAAAATAATCAAAAATAAGAATCTGATGCACCATAAATTTGCACTTATTGATGACCATATGTTGATTTTTGGATCAGCTAATTGGACGAAGAATGGTCTTTCTAAAAACGAAGAGTATGGAGTTATGATAAAAAACCCAGACCTGCTTTTAATAAATCAATTTAAACAAACAATTAAAAAGATAAATCAAAATTAGCCCTATACTTTTTTTTCAAAATAAACTAATTGTTATTTTATAAATCAAAGTTAACGCTATGAAACATTTTGGTAATGAAGGCCTCGATATTCTATCCCTATCTCTTTCCCTTTTTCTATTAATGGATGGGATTGGGAATGTACCTCTTTATCTAGTTTATTTAAAAAACATACCCCCTAGAAAACAGCTCTTTGTCATTATACGGGAGTTATTGATCGCTCTCTTTGTCATTGTTCTTTTTTCTTATTTAGGTGAATTTCTATTAAATTTGCTTAATATCTCTCAACCATCACTGCTTATTTCGGGAGGCATGATCCTCTTTATTATTGCTCTTCGTATGATTTTTCCTCCGGCAGATAGGGATGCAGGGCTAAAAATACGGGAACCATTTATCGTACCGCTGGCCATCCCTTTTATTGCAGGGCCATCTGTACTGGCAGCGGTAATGATTTATTCCAAACATTCAGCAAATCACTGGATTTTGCTCTTCTCTATTTTAATTGCCTGGGTTTTTACCACCATGGTGCTGCTGTGTTCTTCCATATTAAAAAAGTGTTTGGGCGATAAGGGACTTTCGGCCTTAGAGTGTTTAATGGGTCTTATCCTGACACTGATCTCTGTTCAAATGTTCTTGGAAGGCATATCCTTGTTTGTGAAAGGCCATTGTCTGTAACCAAATTAAATCCATCCTAACAAGGGTTAAATAGATGAGCGCCTGTATCAACAAAATCTTGGGTATTCTCAGTAACAAGAATAAGATGATGTTGAATAGCTGATGCTGCTAGCAAAGAATCAATAACCGGCAAAAGCTTTCCGCTCCTTTGAGTATTGCCACAAAGTTGCCCCCAAATTGAAACAGTTTGTATATCAATAGATAAAATACGGTTTTCAAAACGAGGAATAAGTTTTCCAACAAGCCAATCTTCAAGGATCATTTTGTAATGATTGTCTTGATTACCTAATTTTGCTATCCCTTTTTGTATTTCTCCAATAGTAAGTACATTGATAAAATAACTTGATTCTAAATGCGAATCAACCCATTCCTCTAATTTTTTATTTGGAGTTGTTTTGATTTTTCTTAATTTTGACACAATACAGGTATCTAACAAGTAAGTCATAGGCAAATATCCCTTCCTAAATCTTTATTACGCTCTAGGTCAAGATCAAGATCCGAAAGAGGTGCTTCTTGAAAAAACTCTAAAAGAGGTCCTTTCAAGATGCTTATTTTATCAAATTCTTCTTTGGACATAACCACAACAACAGGAATACCGTTTCTCGTTATCGTATGATAACCATCTTGTTCTACTTCTTTTACAAGTTGTGAAAAGCGGGTTTTCGCCTCCTGTAACTGCCATACCTTGTGTACCCTTCTAGCACGAGTACGGTTTTTTCTAATTTTTGACATATATATCCAATCTAGTCAGACTAGGCTTAGTCTAACAAATGCTGAATAAATAAGCTAATATTTTATAATAGCCTAACTATAAATCGATTACAATGCAGCAACCAATTTCACATGCTCTTCCACATTAAAAAACGATTAAGACAAGTACTTTCTTCCCTAGCATGTTTATTTAATAGGAAATTAACTATGCTTAACATACAATTGTGCCTTTTCTAGTTAATTCTATTAGCTGAAGGAATTGTATGATTACAGAAAGATGGTATAAAAATGACCTTTATCGATGATGAAGAGAATTGTTTTAAACTGATATACAATCTTCATTAAATCTCATGCAATATAAAATCACTCTATCTTATGATGGCACCTCCTACTTTGGTTGGCAAAAAACCATCGAAGGACCATCGATTGAATACCTTGTAGAAAGAGCTCTTTTTACTATTTTTCAAAGAAACGTCTCCTTGCAGGTCGCTTCACGAACAGACCGTGGCGTTCATGCAATGCAGCAAGTAGCCAGTTTTTCTTCAGATATACCCATTGCAACAGACGATACGATCTATCGCCTGAATCGTATATTACCTGTAGATATAAGAATATCCGGTATCGTGCAAATAGATGATAACTTTCATCCTTCTACCAATGCTAAATCCAAAACGTATGAGTATTGGATTTCCAATACTGCCTTTCAATCCCCTTTTCATCGCCACTATTATTGGCATATAAGTGATCCTCTCCCACTACCTGTAATAGAAGAATCCATCCAATATTTTATTGGTAAAAAAGATTTTGGATGTTTTTGTAATGATCCTTCTACCAGGCCGGAAGATACTATTCGAGAAGTATTCGATATTCAACTGCATCAATCATCACAAAATTACATAATAGAGGTAACAGGAAATCGCTTTTTATATAAAATGGTTAGAAATATAGTTGGAACACTGGTGTATATGGGCCAGGGTAAACTTAATATTCCTATATTACTTGAAGCAATGGAAAAAAAAGATCGAACAAAGCTTGGAATAACCGCCCCAGCCCATGGTCTATTTTTAAAAAAGGTAAATTATTAATAACGAAGTGATGCAGTATGATTTCTAGAAATGACCCCTGTTGGTGTGGTAGTGGAAAAAAATGGAAAAAATGTCATTATCCTGAAGAAGCTAATGAGACGTTTGAAGCAAAAGCTAGGCGATATTATAAAACTTACGGTATTCTCTTAAAAACAAAAGATCAAATCCAAGGCATTAGATATGCCTGCAGACTTGCTGCTAATATCTTAAAAAAGACATGTGAAAAAGCCAAAGAGGGCGTCACAACACTAGAATTAAATGATTATGCACATCAATTGCATGTAGCGGCAAATGCAAGGCCAGCCCCTTTAGGCTATGGTGATCCCCCTTTTCCAAAAAGTATTTGTACCTCTTTAAATGAGGTCATTTGTCATGGTATACCCGATGATACCAAGTTAAAAAAGGGTGATATTCTAAATATTGATGTCACCTGTCATATCAACGGGTACTTTGGAGATTGTTCTGCTATGGTATGCATAGGAGAAATATCTGAAGAAAAAAGAAGAGTAGTAGAAGCTTCTTATGAATGTTTAAAAAGATCCATTCAAATTTTAAAACCAGGTGTTTTATTAAAGGAAATTGGAGATACCATTGAAGAGTGCGCAAAAAGCTATCAGTGCTCTGTGGTTAATCAATTTGTTGGACATGGTGTTGGTGTTTTATTTCATGAGCCTCCACAGATTTTACATAGCCATAATAAATCAGAAGTACCGCTTGCAGAAGGGATGACGTTTACGATTGAGCCGATGATTAATGCTGGTAAGCGGGAAGGCTATATAGATCCTATTGATCGCTGGACGGCAAGGACTGTGGATGGCAAACCAAGCGCTCAGTGGGAACATACTATTGTCATTACAAGAGATGGTGCTGAAGTGTTAACCATCCCTGATTAATAAGAAAATACTTGTGATTTTTTATACTTAACAACATTTTCAATTGCTGAGTGCGAAACATCATAAAAACTGAATAAAAGCTCATCATCGCTGATTCGCATTTTTTTCTTATCTTGTTTTTTCTGTTCCGTTTTGTCTTCTTGTAACAGCTCTAATTGATGACATTTTACTCTAAGTGCATTGATCTCGTCTAAAAGATCTTTTTGAGATTGCTTACTTACCTCCTGTAACAACTCTAGCTGCTGATTTTTTGCACGAATACCTTCTAACTCACCTTGCAGTTTATCCCACTCTTCATCTGCCACAACAGTCGTTTCTTTTATCTCTTGCAAATGCGCCATACCCTGCTTAAGAGCATCAATTTCATCTAAACACTTTATCCATTCTTCTTCAGCAACAGATGTTTTATCAATCGTCTTTTGTAACTGATCTTTTTCTTGCCTTAATGATGTAATTGATATGCTCAATTGACTGTTTTCCTTTTGCATCGCAATGGCATCAAGCGAACTTACTCTTATCAGCTCTTCTAATGATTTTCTTTCTAAATCCCAAGTACTCAGTTGCAACGTGAGGTTGTCTTCCTCTTCTTGCAATTGTACTTTCATCTCTTCATATTTATCAGAAAGAGTCTCAAATCTTTTATTCCACAAAGCACCCTCTTCTTTTGCTTTATTAAAATTCTTTAAGAAGGTCTCTTTATCAGAGTAAAATTCTTCTACAGATAATAAAAATACAATAAAACTCAGTACAAACGAGAGAAAAAAACATATCTTAAGCGATGAGGAACACGATACTTTAACAAAGATTGGATAGATGAGTAGCAGGGTAGAAAAAACAAAACCGAGCAAACGAAGACGATACGTAACAACTAAACCAAGAGATAAAATAAAACCCATTACAATGGCAATATCACTAAAAAACGATAGAAAAAATGAGCCACTTAAAATGGTAAAAACCGGCCCGATAAGTAACCAAAAAGGAAATAATGCCTCCTTAGCAGAAAAAACAGTGTCTACGAGTGTGGTCCAAAAAGACCTGCGTTTTTTATTTTCTAAAATATATTCATTCATGATTGTTCAACAACGTTAAGATTTTGACTATAGTTAAAAACCCTTTTTTTACCCTATCTAAGCTAAAATGCTCATTTGGTGCATGAATATTATCTTCCATCAGACCCATTCCAATAAATACGCTATCTGCGCCACTTATCTTTGCTAGTTTAGCAGCAATCGGAATAGATCCTCCTATAAGATGCATCTCACATTCTTTATGAAAAATATCTTCATATGCTTTTTTACATACTTTTGCAATCTTGGACTGATGAGAGGCCCTTGCAGCAAATCCTCCGCCATGATTAATAAAAGCAACTTCCATGTCTTTAGGTGCATGGTTTTGAATAAAATGAACCATGCGCTCATAAATTTTCTTAGGATCTTGGTTAGGAACTAATCTACAAGAAATTTTTGCAACAGCCTCTTTTGGAAGTACTGTTTTAAAACCATGCCCAGTAAAACCGCCATAAATACCATTAATTTCTACTGTAGGTCGCATACAGTTAGATTGCACAGGAGTATAACCACTCTCTACCCCCATTTTACGTATGCCAAATCGTTTTTTATAATCTTCTATATTAAAAGGGTGATCAAATAGTTTTTTTTCTTCTTCTGTAGTAGAAACTACCTCATCATAAAAATGAGGGATGGCAATCTTACCATTTTCATACCACATTTTTGCAAGGACTTCACTAAGAGCTCTGATAGGATTATAAACAAGTCCTCCATGTTCGCCAGAATGCAAATCTGTATTTGCTACAGTAAATTTTACTTCCATCGTAGAAATACCTCTTATACCAAGGCCTATACCAGGAGTATCTTTATCAGGTATACTAGAATCTACAACAAGTAAATGATCAGCTCGGAGCAAATCCTGATATTCTTCACAAATCTCCGTTAACCCCTTGCTACCACCCTCTTCATCTCCTTCGATACAAAATTTTAGATTGATATTTTTTGATTTTGTATATTCTAAAAAGGCTTTTACAGCGATCAAAGTATAAAAGCACTGACCCTTGTTATCCTGGGCGCCTCTTGCAAAGATATTATCTTCTCGTATTGTCGGATCAAAGGGATCTGAATCCCATAAATCATATGGGTCTGCAGGTTGTACATCATAATGATGATATATTAACACTGTATCTGCTAGCGGATTTTGTATATATTCTCCATAAATCACAGGATGCATCGGAGTATTGATGATTCTTGTAATAAATCCTAGTGATTTAAGATAAGATAAAACCCAGTTGGCACATTTACCTACTTCTTCATCATATTTTGGATCTGTGCCAATGCTTTTAAATCGAAGGAATTCAAAGAGATCTTTCAAATTCTGATTGTAGTGCTTTTCATACCACTGTGTATATTGTTCCATAAAAAGAATAGTCTATCGTTGCTTTATCAAATAGACCATCATGACAAAATGCTATTTATTCTTCAATACAGACTGACTTAACTACTATTAGTAGGTCAGCAGATTTCCCTTATTTTGCTTCCGCATCTGCAAAAAAAGCATTGATCGCTGCAAAATAATTTTCCTGATCATCATACATCGAACTTTGGAAGTAGCTGGCTTATTTTGATTAGATCATCTGGATTCATCGTATCATACCACCAATCACAAGAGTTGGTGCATGGATGCTTTGAAGATCATTCCAGCGATCCCAATTAATTACCTATCACAATAAATTCATTAGGATCTTGCATCATTTGATACACTGTAGTATTCATGTGCTCAAAGGTTCGTGTCAGAGCACCTGGCCATGGATCTAAGCATACTCCATACTAAGCATCGATTGTTATCCCTTGAAATTTTTCCTGTTTTTCATGGTACTGTATTGTCTTGTGCAAAGCTATAACTAAAGATAATTCGTTTCATCTTGAATCCTAAATTATTGTTGAGAGGCAATATAATGAACCAATTAAAATAATAAAATTAAATTATTGTTCGATTGATTATATTAATCTAGTGCTCCTTGAGCACTTCTAATTAAATAAGCAGCAAGTTCCCTATCTCCTTCATACACTAAATCTACATTCATTTTTCCTTTCTTATCCGGAGTAGTACAGGTAATTAATACATAACATGCTACTTCGTTACCCAGAGCTTTTTTTAAATTATCTGGCTGAATTTTACTAGAAGAAACAACTCGCTTAAATAAAGAAGTTAGATTTTTCACGATACACCTTAAATTAAAAATTTTTTATATATTTTTTATAAATTATAAATAAAAGATTG
The DNA here is from genome assembly GCA_016213235.1 of Chlamydiales bacterium. Lineage (GTDB taxonomy): Bacteria > Chlamydiota > Chlamydiia > Chlamydiales > JACRBE01 > JACRBE01. The sequence goes on from JACRBE010000022.1 coordinate 9,081, forward strand.
TTTTTTGTTATTAACATGGAAAAATTGCTTTACGCACCACCTGGAAGGTTTTTTTGTCACAAATCAAAATATTATGCAATCAAAAAAAGAATAAGGTATAATTAGTTTTGTTTTAGAAAAAAGAGGCTTGCATGTTTACATTTGTCAAAAGAATCACATTATTTCTCATTGTGAACTTTTTAGTTTTATTTTCTGTTTCCATTATTTTGAATATTTTTCATGTTGCACCATACCTAAATCGTTTTGGTATTAATTATAATACATTACTTATCTTCTGCCTTGTTTGGGGTATGGCCGGATCATTTATCTCTTTAATGCTGTCTAAGCAAATGGCCAAATGGATGCTTGGTGTAAAGATAGTTCGAAAAGGAGATTCCTCTTTAACAGATGAATTAATAAAAATGGTAGACGAACTTTCTAGAAAAGCAGGCATGTCTAGATCTCCTGAGGTCGGAGTTTTTCATTCTACCAACTCTAATGCATTTGCTACAGGACCATCCAAAAATTCTTCTTTAGTGGCAGTATCTGATCATTTGCTTCATCGCATGGATAAAGAGAAACTAAAAGCAATCATAGGGCATGAAATTTCTCATATTGTAAATGGCGATATGGTAACAATGGCTTTACTACAAGGTATTGTTAATGCCTTTGTTATGTTTTTAGCAAGAGTCCTCGCCTTTGTATTTTCCGGACAATCAAAAAGCAATAATGCAAACTCTTCCTATCTTGGGTATTATTTATTCGTGATGCTTTTTGAAACTGTTTTTATGATTTTAGGATCTATGGTAGTAGCTGCTTTTTCCAGATTTAGAGAATATAGAGCAGACAAAGGGGGGGCATTACTCACCAGCAAACAATCGATGATTGGTGCACTAAGAGATCTGGAAATGGAACACGTGCCTGCTCATGCAAATCAAGGTAAAATGATAGAAGCTTTTATGATCCACTCAAAAAAACATGGAGGATTATTGAGATTATTTGCTACCCATCCTTCCATTGAAGATCGGGTGCATCGCATCCAAATGCTTAATCAAGGGTATTAAGTTCTTCTTTTAGAGCTTCCACATCGATATTTTTGATAAAGCGAATGAGATTATAGTGCCACCAGTGAGCGCCATATTCTTTCATTTCTTTGATAGCTTTTTCTTTATTCCACCCATGAAAAATAATACGATAGATCGCGCAAAACATCCCTGTACGATCTGAGCCATGGAAACAATGAATATATACCGGTAGATTTTTCTGTTGTTTCATAATCATGAGGAATTGCTTTAACATATCCAAGTTAGGACGATAAGGATTAAATGGAATATGAACAGGAGTAATGATGCCTTTTGATTTTTCTACGACTCTATCCATATTACAATCAGTCCTAAGGATAATGATTGTTTTAATACCCTCACTGGCCAGTTGTGCTATTCCTATATCAGATGGCTGCCCACCACGATAAAGCTTACTATCTTCTACTGCATCATAATTAGGGAGATAGTTCTTAAATAGAAATTGTCTAATAAAAAAAACAATCACCTCTATGGTACCGCAGAGCATCCCAAGAATAATGATGATGGTATATGTCGGTGCTTTCCATACGTGTTTTAATGTATTGATCAAGAAATCCATAGAACAATTATGTATTGTATTTATAGTTAGTAAAATTATAAATTATAAAATTTTTAATTTAAAACAAGAATTATTTGCTTTTATTTGCGATAAAAGCATCATAAACCAAAATATTTGAAATTAAGTCTTTGAAATACAAATATTTTGAATAATATCTATAAAAAACAATACAACGTCTAAAACACTAGTAATGCTGATTTTTTTAAAACAATTATATATAATTATACTATTGATTTTTTATAACAATTATGTATAATTACGCTAACAATTAATTAACTATAACCGAGACAATAATATGACAAGCATAGTTTCGCTCCCATCTTCCCCATTAGATCCTTATACACAAACTATGGAACTCAGAGCAGAAGAGGTAGCTCCATTCATTTTTCGCGAGTTAGACGCTCTCAACTGTCACAGTGTGTTTTCATTCATATCAAGTAGAGAAATTGATTCTTTACGCTCGGAGCCTCTTGAGAAATATTACGAGAGATGTGGACCTCGAGCTGTTAAATATTTTGAAACACTTGATCGATTAGAGCATTTCAGAGCGCTTATTCCTAAATTAAGGGAGGTAAAAGGTTATCCGGATCATAGATCTGTTGAAAGTGTAAGCACGGTTCATTTAGGTTGTGGTGAGTGTCAGGAACAGTCTACATATGCAGCTTGCCGAATTGCCTCTATATTTCGTGGGCATATCTTACAACTTGGGGTCTATCATCAACATGACAGGCTAAACAATCATGGTTTTTGTCTTATTTCAAATTCCGATAAGGATAGTAAATATTTTAAAGCACTGACAAGGTCGAAAGACAGGGAATTTTCACTAGAAGAATTAGCAGCGCGTGCACCTGACGCACTCGTCATAGACCCTTGGATACGAACCACTTGCGAAGCGAGATCCATTAAAGACTGCGAAAGAATCCAGCGATTATTTGCTGATAATGGCTATAACTACCTTATGGATGCGGTAACTGTAGATTATGACCCGGGCAGATATCTTAGCGTAATGGGTCTAGTACGGAAAGTGATGGAGAACGAAAAAGTTAAAAAAGGACCTGAGTTATCCCATCAACTCATTGTAATTACAGCTCTTGATGAAAGAAGAAAAAACTCAACTATACAAACACATCTAACAACGAACTTTCCAGGTGTTGAATGGAAGATTAACACCGCACACAGAAAGTTTTTTGTACGGGGTGCAAAGGAGATGTTAGACCCTATTCACGAGCAATTAAGTCTTCGTAGCATAGGATCTACTTACAGTAAGGTCAAAGATTCGGCAGATTATGTAATTATTATTTCTTACGAAGAAGCCGGTAAGTTATTAAAAGACGTTTAAAATCATTTAAATAAGGGAATTTGAATGTTTTAAATTTAATTTTAAAGAGAATACTTTTTTGTATAATTACGCTAACAACTAATTAACTATAACCGAGGTAATAATATGACAACCTTAGCCTTACCGCCATCTCTCCCTGTAACATCGGAGGCGTTAGATCGCTATAGACAAACTCCAGAAGTCTGCGCAGAGGAGGTAGCTCCATTTATTTTTAAGGAATTAGACGCCCTCAAGTGTCACAGTAGATATTCGATCATATCAAGTAAAGAAATTGATTCTTTGGGACCTGATGTAACTCCTGATGCATTTTATAAGAGATTTGGATATCGAGCTATTCAATATTTTGAACAATTAACTCTATTACGACATCTCAGAGAGCGCCTTCCTACCATGGAAATAATAACAGATTTCCCGGCTCCTCACTGTGTTGAAGGTGTAAG
>JACRBE010000023.1 GCA_016213235.1 Chlamydiales bacterium
AAGAATATTAATTTACTTTAATATGGCCTAAAAGTCAAAATTGTTCTTTTTCCAGTTTGTAGTTTATAAAAAAATTAAAAAAGTAGAGAGAAGATTATGGATATGGATCTAAAAAACGATATTAAAAAAATTGCTAACATGATCCGAAAATTGTCTATGGAAGCGGTCCAGAGGGCGAATTCCGGCCATCCTGGCTTGCCATTGGGATGTGCTGAAATTGGAGCTTATTTATATGGGTAGGCCTTAGAGCATAACTTAATAAATTGTCAAAGTCAGGTTTAATGACGTCGCTCGGAAAATAGTAAAAAAATCAATATTTTCTATTGCTTGATAAATAGAAATTTGTAGTTATCGCTATTAGAACAGCCGCAACTGTCATTGTATTGAAAATTAAATTTTGAGAAGGTGGTCTTCTAACTATGTTTCTATAAAGATTTCCTACAATATCCTGTCTATAAAAAAGAGATTCTTGATATTTTAGTGGATTATTTTCAAGATCAAGCCTTAGTAAATTAGCTGCATTGATTAAAAAGTTCGCGGGAAGCTCTGTTAGCCGGTTGTGACTAAGATCAAGCTCTTGTAAATGAGCGGCATTGATTAAAAAGTTTGCGGGAAGCTCTGTTAGCCGGTTGTGACTAAGATAAAGCCATTGTAAATTAGCGGCATTGATTAAAAAGTTCGCGGGAAGCTCTGTTAGCCGGTTGTGACTAAGATAAAGCCATTGTAAATTAGCTGCATTGATTAAAAAGTTCGCGGGAAGCTCTGTTAGAAGATTGTTATTAAGATAAAGCTCTAGTAAATGAGCGGCATTGATTAAAAAGTTCGCGGGGAGCTCTGTTAGAAGATTGTAACTAAGACCAAGCCTTTCTAAATGAGCGGCATTGATTAAAAAGTTCGCGGGAAGCTCTGTTAGGCGATTGTTATTAAGATGAAGCCTTTCTAAATGAGCGGCATTGATTAAAAAGTTTGCGGGAAGCTCTGTTAGCTGGTTGTTATTAAGATTAAGCCATTGTAAATTAGCGGCATTGATTAAAAAATTTGCGGGGAGCTCTGTTAGCTGATTGTAACTAAGATAAAGGCGGTGTAAATTTGTAAAAAGATTTAATTCCATTGGCGCTTGAGTTAACCCAAGATTTTGTAAATTTAGCGTTCTAATTTGCTCAATTTGCTGACGATGATTATCTAGCCACTTACGTATCAAGTTAGCTTTCTTAACAGGTTGAAGATCATTTATATTTCGAAGTTCTTCAGCTAAATCATGGCAGTCAGGGAGCCCCTCGAGCTGATTGGCTATTGCAGGTACAATTTTTAAAAGATTTTGAGCTTTTTCATATTCTTGTCTATTTTTTAGATCTCTAAAGGTAGTGGCATCTGTTCTTTGAAATCCATCAACCTCTTTTTTATAAATCATATTTAGAGTTATTTCTGTTATTCTGTAAGTTTGACGATACTCTGGCATATGTAGATTAGAGAGGAAGGGTCTTAATTGTGTGTTAACAGCAGAAAATTCGGCTTCAGCATTTTGTAATAAGTATTTTTGAACAACAGCTTCTAAACCTGGTTTGCTATACAGGTTGTTTAAAACATATCTTAACGATAATGCTTCTAAAGCTTTGAAGTTTAATGAATCAACTGTCTTTATTGCCATTTTTTTAACCCTATTTTTTAATGTGTAATGTTTTTATTAATATTTATAATATCACATTTTATTGTTCATGTCAATTTATAATTACACGTTAATTACATTTTGTGGATGTTTTATTAAAATGTATGGGTTTTTTAAAAAACTTTTTATGAATTTAAAATTAGAATTTAATTATACCCAAGGAACTTCAAAAGTTGGTTGAGGGCGCTTTAATTGCCCTGAATTTATCTCTTACTCGACTCCTAAAGGTCTTACCAAGAGGAGATTCTGGAGTTAGCCTCTGTAGAGCA
>JACRBE010000024.1 GCA_016213235.1 Chlamydiales bacterium
GGTATAAACCGCATTATTTTAACTTAAAAAAAGCAGCTGGTGCAGCACCAGATATGTTCAATAAAGAGGGGCAATATTGGGGTTTTCCACTGCCTCATTGGGATAAAATCTTGCAAGACAACTTTCAATGGTGGAAGCTACGTTTAAATGTAGCAGAGGAGTTTTATGATATTTATCGCTTGGATCATATCGTTGGATTTTTTAGAATTTGGGCCATGAATAAAGGTGATATTCCTCTTAAGGGAGAGTTTTATCCAAAGGACGAAGAGAGTTATCTTCCTCTAGGGAAATTATTATTATCTCAGTTAGTTGCAACTTCAAATATGATTCCCATTGGAGAAGATTTAGGTACCGTGCCAACAAAGGTACGAGCGGTGTTAAAAGAACTTGGCATTTATTCTACCAAAGTCATGCGATGGGAAAAAGATTGGGAAGAGACAGAAACATTTACACCGATCGATCAATATCCTTTTTTAAGCTTAACAACTCTTTCTACTCATGATATAGAAACGCTTGCACTATGGTGGAAAAAATTTCCAAAAGAATCGCTACAATTTTGCAATGATTTTACTATAGAATATCAATCCACACTAGATTATAGTCTTCGTTTAAAAATATTAACAATGGCGCACTCTTCTGGCTCGTTATTTCATATTAATTTATTACAAGAATACTTGAATTTATTTCCTGAGCTCTCTTGGGATAATCCAGAAGATGAACGTATTAATATTCCAGGTAAGCTTTTGCCATCGAATTGGACCTATCGATTATATCCTTACTTAGAAGAAATACGAAATCATGAGCCATTAAATAAAATAATGAGATTGCTAGCGCAATGTACAAAATAGCAACATTTCTTTTATGCCTATCTTCTCTTCTTTTTTGCGACAATCTATCTTATGAACATTTAGAAGCATTATATAATAGTCTTGATAGTACCTGTATTGCTAAACAACTCTCTTTTTACCAGGCATATCCAAACACACGTCAGGGGAAAAAAGCATTTGCGCAAGCTTGGCTCTTATTAAATAAATATAATAATGAACCTCTTTCTCTTGATTATTCTCTAAAACTTCCTGAAATAGATCTTGCCTCTATTATCCAGCTAATCAACAGAACTCCCCACTCCCCTTCTATTTCCTTAAGTGATGAGCAGCTGCTACTGCTGGAAAAGCTAGGATCATCTTTATACAATCGCAAGCTAAAAGGCTACCTAGTTTGGACTGTTCATGAACTATATACACTACCTAGCGAAGATATCGATTTAGCAAGAGCCATTTTCCTTTATCAATTTAACGAGGATAAGCAAAAAGTCAGGGAGTATGAAACACTACTTGATGTGATGACACTGCAGATTTTAGCTCGCCTGCCAAAAAATGCCTCTGATATAGATAAAATACATGAAATCAATTACTTTATTTTTCATGAGATGGGATTTCGCTTCCCTCCTCATTCCATATGGGCAAAAGATATTGATATTTATACCTTTTTACCATCCGTGCTAGATAGCCGTCAGGGGGTGTGCCTTGGTGTGTCTATTCTTTATTTATCTTTAGCCCAACGTTTGAACCTACCACTAGAAATTATTACTCCTCCTGGTCATATTTATTTGTCCTATCATGCAGGCGATCTTGTAAGAAATATCGAAACAACTGCTCGAGGTATTCATCTACCTACAGATCAGTATTTAGGAATCAATCAACGATTTTTAATTAAACGCTCTCTTAAAGAAGTGATAGGATTGCATTTTATCAACCAAGCTTCTGTTTACTTGCATAAAAAAGACTATCAGCAGACGGCCTCTCTTTATTTGGAAGCAAAAAAATACTTAGAAAATGATTATCTCACTAACCTACTGCTTAGCTACGCCTATATTTTAAATGGACAGGAACAAGAGGCTCATCCTTTATTAATCTGGCTGCATACGCAGCAAGACACTTCCTCATTTTTTCAAGATACACTTGTAGAAGAACTATTAAATAATAAAGCCGATGTAACTTGCCTGAAAGCAATATTAGATGAAGTAGACGAAACAAAGGAATCCATTTTAAAAAAACAACAAGAACTCATAGAAATTACTTATCAACACCCGGCATGCTATGACGGACTATTTCATTTGGCAATTACTTATTTACAGTTATCCAGATTAAAAGAGGCGGAACACTTTCTTGAGAAATGTGCTCTATTGCACGATGACAACCCTACCGTAACATATTACTTGTTATTGATAGCTTTAAATCGTAGCGACTATCCAAAAGCACATAAACTTTATACGACTCTCTCTTCTCTTATTCATGAACATCAAAGAGAAAAAATGTTGTTATATCCTATTGAACTTGAGATCTCTTTACATTATGTACCACGTAATATAATTAAAAAATAATGGATTTGCTTGCACCTTTTCTTATCTATGTTTATGAAGAGATATAGAAGAGGTTTTTATGCAAAAAAAGTGGCTGTCTTTGCTTTTAATTAGTTTTAGCGTTTTGGGCTATAGTTTAAATGAAACACCAGACCAGGATGCTGGATTAAATAATATCATGTCTCCGACTGATCAAAAAAAAACCGGTATAAATAAATTAGAAAAAGATGAAAGAGCGCAATTAGAGATCTGGCTACAAAACTATGCATTATCAAAAACAAATCCTGCTAATGCTGAGGCTATTGCATCCTTTAAACCATTTATTGCCAAATTAAGTATTAACGCTAGAGGTGGTGAATTTTTAATATTAGAAAATGATACTGTATGGGCAGTCGATCCTAATTTTGTTGTTATTTCCTCTGGATGGTTATCCCCTATTCCTATTGCAGTTACATTAAATCTTGGTAGCGAATATCCTTTTCGTTTAACCAATCAATTATCCACGCAAGAAGTATATGCTAAAAAGGCTAGTTGGGATGATATCCCTGAGTCAAACGATCTTCCAACGTTAGATGAGACCACCCAAGACAACACAAGTCAGCAACCTTCAGAGCAACCTCAAACTCCGCTACAACATAGACAACAACTACAAAGTAGGCAACAGCAACCACTCCCTAATCAGAATAATCCAGTACCAAATCCACCTAAAACAGGAATAGATCAGGCCGAATAGCTCATACATTCATCTTACGCACGGATGAATGAACATGATCCTTATCCACTCCTATTTCTAAAAAGACAATTTCATATCTTTTCGCAATTTCTAAGCAGATATCTCATACCTATCTACTTCTTCGCTAAATACCGCTCTGCGGTATTTAGCAGGACAAATAATGTGATACATGAGGACCGATACGTTGCGCTTTTTATGTATGTACTTACTCATATACAGCCAGTTTACACAACAATCAATGTCGCAGCAAGCTGCGAGGAATTAGACCCAAGAGATTAACAAGGTTTTATTTGTAATTGTAAGCGTTTTTTAGAAGAGTAAATTAATAAAACGCTGTAGTACATGATCAAAAAAGAGAACTATTCTCTGCTATCACAAACAAAAAAAATTAGCAATTAAATCAACAGTCTGCTAAATTTTTGATTAGAATAGCATAAATAACGGGTGCTAAGGAGTTTTATGAACCCACAATTTACAGAAAGTGCAGCAAAAGCAATTGAAGTTGGAGTAAGCAAAGCAAAAGAGCTCCATCATGTAGCGATTTCCGATATTCATCTTTTATATGGGTTATTGAGCGATGAAAATGGATATTTTATTTCGATCATGCAATCTCTTGAGATGGATTATCGTTTATTATTCCATGATGTGCAAAAAGTTTTATCTTGCCAAGCGACTTATGAAGGAAAAGAAATAGAGCCTCAAGTGGGACCTGCCCTTCAAAAACGGATACAACTGGTGAGTCATCTCGCCAAAGAGTGGGGCGACACTTATATTAGTAGCGACCATTTTTTTTATAGTTTTTGGATCGATCCTATAGAACCACTGACCAACTTTAAAAAGAAATATTCTATTGATGCAACACAACTTAAACAATTTTTAGAAAAGACACGAGGAGATAATAAAATGGACTCCCCTACAGCAGAAGATAATTTAAAAGCATTAGAAAAATATTGTAAAAACCTAACAGACCTCGCAAGACAAGGAAAACTAGATCCTGTTATTGGACGAGATGAAGAAATTCGACGAACGATTCAAGTCTTATCAAGAAGAACAAAAAACAATCCTCTTTTGATTGGAGATCCTGGTGTTGGTAAAACAGCGATAGCAGAGGGCCTTGCTCAACGCATCATTCAAAACGAGGTTCCTGATTCACTAAAAGACAGGATGCTTCTCTCTCTTGATATGGGAAGTTTGATTGCAGGAGCCAAGTATCGTGGAGAATTTGAAGAGCGGCTCAAGAGCATCCTAAAAGAGATCGAGAAAAAAGAAGGGCAGATCATTTTATTTATTGATGAAGTCCACACGCTAGTTGGCGCTGGTGCTACAGAAGGTGCAATGGATGCTGCTAATTTATTAAAACCAGCTCTTGCAAGAGGAACACTGCATTGCATTGGAGCGACAACCCTTGCTGAATATCAAAAACACATTGAAAAAGATGCAGCACTGGAAAGAAGATTCCAGTCTGTACTTGTTAAAGAGCCTTCGCTAGAAGATGCTCTTAGCATATTAAGAGGGTTAAAAGAGCGCTATGAGATTTATCATGGTGTACATATTACAGAATCTGCGCTTCATGCAGCAGTTTTTTTATCGCATCGATATATTACAGATAGACGATTGCCTGATAAAGCAATCGATTTAATTGATGAAGCAGCAAGTCTTATTCGTATGCAAATCGGATCTAGGCCACTGCCTATTGATATGAAAGAAAGAGAACTTAGTAACCTCATTGTGCGAAAAGAGGCCATGAAACATGAGGGTGCCCCTAAATCTACCATCGATCAAATAGAAAAAGATATTGCTGGGAAAAAAGAGGAATTAAACACGTTAAAACAGCATTGGAACTTAGAGAAAAAATTGATAGAAGATCTCAAAGAGAAAAAAGACCAGCTTGAAAAACTACGTTTTCAGGAAGAAGAGGCAGAAAGAAGGCTGGATTATAATAAAGTAGCAGAGATTCGTTATGCAGAAGTTCCTAACATGCAAAAACTGCTTGATCAAGCACAAAAAAAATTATTAGAGCTGCCTAATCGATTATTGCAAGAAGAGGTAAATGAGGATCTGATTGCACAAATTGTATCCAAATGGACAGGAGTTCCTATTGATAAAATGCTCGAAAAAGAGACTCACAAACTACTTGCTTTAGAAAAAGAGATTGAAAAAAGGGTGATAGGACAAGATTTAGCGGTTGTTGCTATTGCAGATGCTATTCGAAGATCTCGAGCTGGTCTTAATGATCCTAATCGTCCTATTGGAGCATTTTTATTTATAGGACCAACAGGTGTTGGTAAAACAGAGCTTGCAAAGGCTCTTGCCTATGAATTATTTGATCAGGAAGATGCGATGATCCGTTTAGACATGTCAGAGTATTTGGAAAAGCACAGCGTTTCCAAATTAATTGGATCTCCTCCGGGGTATGTTGGTTATGAGGAAGGAGGGCAACTTACCGAATCATTACGAAGACGTCCTTATAGTATCGTATTACTGGATGAAATAGAAAAAGCACACCATGACGTCTTTAACATTTTATTACAAGTATTCGATGACGGACGTCTTACCGACAGCAAGGGAAGGGTTGTAAATTGCAAAAATGCCATTTTTATTATGACCTCCAATTTGGGATCTTCTGAATTATTCAAGCTCATTCAGGGTAATGCTCATCCTAGTAAAGAGGAGATGATGGGTGTCTTAGAGCCTATTTTAAATCGTCATTTTAGGCCGGAGTTTATCAATAGGTTAGATGAGATATTACCATTTTTGCCATTGCAAGAAAAAGATATGGAGAGAATCGTACAGATCCAAATAAAAAAACTTGGAGAAAGGCTGATGGAAAAAGGCATTAAACTTAATGTAAAACCCTCTCTCATTACTTATCTTGCCAAGGAAGGGTATGATCCTGTATTTGGAGCAAGGCCTCTGAAGCGGTTAATCCAACATAAATTAACTAATGAACTATCCAAAGGGTTAATTGAAGGGAATATAAAAGCTGACAATACAGTAACGATCGATATAGAAAATGAGCAGATACAAATTCACTAAAGAAAAAGCACCATTAACATGGTGCTTTTTGACTTCTTAGACATACTATTTCTTGGTAAAAAAGCGTGCTGCTAAAGAAGAAGCCTCAGTAGTTGCAGAAGGAAAAGCCTCAGTAGTTGCAGGAGCAGGAGCAGAAGCCTCAGTAGTTGCAGGAGCAGGAGCAGCAAGATCAACAAACCTAGGAAAGCGTGCTAAAGGAGAACGTGGTGTAGATCTTGGAGATGGCGATGGTGTTGTTGGAGATGGCGATGACGATACACTATCAGCTAAAAACATTGTTGCTACCGTCCTTTTAGGAACAAGATTTACCAGCACTGTAGCATGCGTTTTCATATTAATCATAACATCATGCTTTAGAGCTCTTCTACCAACGGTTACTACAAGATCATTGTTTTCTAAATCGGCAGGTAAAGTTATTATAGTTGCTTCACGAGTTTCATCAGGAGTAGTAACGACTGATACAGTATGAATATTGTTCTCGTGAATCTTGTCCACACATAGAGCTATAATGTCTGCTACAGCTATAAGTCTTGTCGGAGATGGTACCGAAGCCTCTGATGCAGACGATGAAGCCGCGCTACTAGATGCCCCTTCTATAATAGATGGCTCAGTTATTGTGAATGTGTGATTATGAAAATATACTGTTAAAGAATCCATTTTAAAGTTCCTTTGTTTTATTTAAAAATGTTTAATTAATTGAATTTGCCAAGAGATTATCATGCATATAAATTGAATAACACATTAAAATAAAATTCTATTGGTTTATTTATTATAAAATAACAAAAACAA
>JACRBE010000025.1 GCA_016213235.1 Chlamydiales bacterium
ATTATTGAGCTCACTGCTTTGATCGGATTTCAAAACTTATCGAGCAAGTTCAATAGCGCTTTAGATGCTAAAGCGTTTGGATTTTGCAAATTAAGCTAATCATAAACTCGATTATTAACTATCTTTTATAATCATACTAAAATCAACATCATCTATATCTACATCTTCATCATTCAAAACCGCCTCCGGTAAAGCCGCGCTAATTATTTTTTTCACTTTTTCTATTAAAAGCGGATTCGAATCCACATCGACAAAGAAAATCTCATCATTAATATCTACTATTCCAAGTTTTTCATTGGGGAAAGCAGGATCATATAGCGGCACATCTACTGAAAACAACACACCATCGTCATCATAGTAGGCATCATCTAAAAGTTCATCCCTGTTGGATATTTGTAAAGCGGCAGTTAATCGATCAAAGGTTTCCTGAGAAGTATAGGGGCATTGATATGTAAAATATTCTTGATTGTTGAGCATATCATCATCGTTATCGTCAACATCACCTAATGAAAAATAATCATCGTCATCAAGATCTGCATCTGGCAAAACCATATTGATTGTTTTTTTCACTTTTTCTATCAAAGAGGGATCAGGTTCTATATCGATAATAAACCCTTCCCAGTCAATATCTATCTTGCCGAATTCCTCACCGGGATTATCCGGATCATATAGTGGTATATATACTGAGGCCAAAGTGCCATCCCGATCAAATAAGCCCACATCTAAAAGTTGGTCCCTATCAAATGCTTGCAAAGAAACAGTTAACTGATTAAAAATTTCTTGAACAGAATAGGGACTTTTATAAGAAAGATAGCGTTTATTGAACATCCAATCATCCTCTTCCTCATCATCAGGAATCCCGTTTTGCAAAAACGTATCATCATTAAGAGTTGTATTTGGTAATTTCATACTGATCCAGTTTTTTATTTTTTCCATCTGATCCGGATCATCTTCTATATGGACAGGATCTACCTCAACACTGAGTGTATCTTTCCAAATCTCTATTTTTCCGATTATTCCATTGAAAATACTCTTATTAGTCAGTGGTATATCCACGGAAACGAGTACACCATTCCGATCAAATAAACCACCATCCAAAAATTTATCCCTATCTGATTGCTGTAAAGAAGCTGTTAATCGATCAAAGGCCTCTTGAGGAGGATATGGGCATTTATAGAAAAGAAAGTCCTCTTTTTCATTCCAATCGTCCTCATTGGCTTCTTCTGCATCCTCATATAATAAGGAAAGGAAATATTCTCTTAGTGACGCTTCCCCATGTATCAAGACTTCTGCTGTAATATCACCAAGGCGTGTGGTCAAATCTTTTTTCAGATCAACTATTCCTCTAAGAGTTTCCTCTGGTAGGGGAGTTCCGTAGTTGATAAGGATTATTTCATTATTGAGGGTGATTGTTTTACCAAAGAGGACAACTCCTCTAAACTCACTTGTGAAGGAAGTTACACTTTTTGCTATAAACAATCTATCCAGTAAAAGATCTTTTAAGACGAAAACATGAGCTGATATCACATCTTCTACCACAAAAAAAGTATACGGATCATTAGCAAATGCCTGAAGGATAAAATCTTTATCTGTGTATCCCTGTTTTTTACAGAAAATTTCTGCCAGTGTCCTATCTTTTTCCAGGTGTGACCAGGAGGAACAATCATGAGGGATCCATTCGAAAACAAGCCAGTTAGCAAAAAATATGGAACTCTCTATTGTATCACTTTCCAGCTCGAGATCTTTTTCACAATAAAACTCATCCCAGGCATCCAGGATCAATGCCTCATCAAAATTATCTTCAATATCAGTAAGAATCTTATCCAATAGATCCATACAATCATCCTGGAGCTTTTTCCATTCATCATTGTCGATTGTCTTGGAAAAACAACAGTGTTTATATTTTTTATTGCTCCCACAAAAACATGGATGATTGCGTTGAATATGTCCCATCTTGAATCCTGATTATTAAGCTGTTTATGAAGAAATAGTAAAGACTAGCTAAAAAAGTGTCTACACAATATTTGATATAGAGGATTTGATTTTTTCTGGATTTTTGACTGAATGATGTGATTTAATTACGCCAAAAAATTAGAGTTTCATGTTGAATAAACTTTTTATTTATAGTTGCCTCTTTGTTTGTAGCTACCTTTACCCGCAAGATAATTATTTGATCATTGCTAATGGTCCTTATGAAGATGAAGTAGTGCAATCCCTTGTAAAAGACAACATTGTGATCGTTTTAGATGGAGCTGCCAATCACTTACAAGACCTTATACCAAACTATATTTTAGGTGATTTTGATTCGATTAGTCCTATAGCGGAAGACAAATACAAGAGTCTGAATGTCCCCTTCATCTATACAGAAAATCAAGACTATACTGATTTAGAAAAAGCTATCTTTTTTGCAAAAGAAAAAGGTGCTAAAACGATATCTATTTGTTGCGCTCTGCAAGGAGATCGAACAGATCATTCGCTGGGAAATCTTTCTATCTTAAAAAGAGTATACGACAGCAATATCCCTATTATTTTACACACAAAAAAAGAAATGATTCGTTTTTTGCATGATGAAAGTTTTAGTTTTGATGGAGCAGTCGGGGATAAATGTGCTTTTTTTGGTTGGCCTTTTGCTAGCGTTACCACAGATGGACTTGTATGGGATGTCACCAACTGGGAGACAGAAATTGGTAAGCAAATCAGCTCATGCAATGAGCTCAAACAATCCCATGTAACCATACAGGTACATGGTGATATTTTACTCATTTATGCTAAAGAACATTTTGTAAATTAATTTAACTATATAAGAATTGCAAGAATATTTTTAATAGTCTTTTCAGCTTCTTTAGTTTGTAGTTTAACAAGAATATCTTGAAAATACTTTTGATCATCTTTTATTTCTCTATGGATAGCTTGGAGAGCAAAAATATCTGCAATACCCGGCAAATATCTCTGCAGAGGAAAATATTGTAATGGCAATAAAACGCATTGGATCTGCTCTTGTAGACCTTTTATCTGTTCTCTGAAAACCGCATTGTAGACTTTCAACTGATCTTCTGTTGGAGCACTTGCTTGTTTGCCTGATTGATTCATCCAGTTCATTTCAAGAGACAAAAGTGTGTGCAGGTCTTTCTCTTTATAGGCAGAGGTTAGCTTTTTCATTAATTTCTCTTTTTCAATTTTTTGTTCCGAATTCATCTCTAGATCCGGGTGAAAAGCTTTTGCAAGTTGTTTGTAAATGGTGCTTAACCCCTGTTTTTGCAAAGCATGTAACTTTTCTGTCTTCATCTCTTGATCAAGCTCTTTTTTACTTTTTTGCCTTGTAATCTTCTCTTCTTTTATTTTATGTCGCACATTACCTAATGCCTCGGATATTTTCTCCATAATTTCACGATCATCTGCCATGGGATTAACATCGGAAAAATCAAGTTCTACACCCATACTCTCGCACATCCGTTCCATGACTTGTTTCAAGTCATTTATTTCATTCGACATAATACTGTCATAGCCTACTCCTGCCAATTTTTCAAAAATGGATTGAATTTCAACATCGTTGCGACATCCAAGAAAGGTCATTTGACTTATTTTATTGAGAATTATCTCCTTGATTTCATTTTTCTCTTTTTTGGAAAAATGATGGGAATTATAGTATGGATACAAGCATTTAACGACTTCTTTCAAGACGTTACTGAGCGCTAATTCTTGCGGAGCCATCTGCTCATAATAAAACTGCAAGCATCTGTCTGCCTCTTTCTGCTTAAACTGCAGCTCTTTTTGTAGACGTTCGATTTGTTTCCTTAAACGCATAAAAACTTTTTGAGGATTACTTAACGATGATTTTTTTGACTTTGGCACTTTGACGATAGCAGACATAATAAGACCGATTATTAATAGTTTTTAAAGAAAGATATCTAGAAAAAACATTTTCTGTCGAGAAAATCTGCAAAAAAATTTAACGCCCTTATTCATCTAAAAGATCATTTTTTGATTGCTATCCCACAATATCCGGCAATCAAAGAGCGGGAAAAGCAAAAAGAAAAATCCTCTGGAATTTTCCTATGATAAAGCATTTTTCCCATTGCTTTCGAAAAGATGTTTGGTGTTACTCCAAGCCATTTGATTACCTTAAGTTGATTAATGTTACATAAATGACTCAACTCTTTTGGTTTCATAAAAAGAGGATAGACATGCATATTGGATGGTGCATTTGGTACAAACCAATCGACTCCTTTAATAATAAGTAAATAACTAAGAGGATTACGGTTAAACGTGTGGAAAAAGAAAAAACCACCTTTTTTTAATACACGGGCGGCCTCAGCAAAAAGCTTTTGTTGATCTTCAACATGCTCAATTACATCCATTGCACAAACAACATCAAAGTGATTATCCGGAAATGGTAAGTGACAGGCATCTGCATAAATATATTTTACCCGTTTGGTATTATCATAACGCTTTGCAATATCCAAGCTGGAGAGCGATAAATCAATACCTACTACCTCATGCCCCTGCTCCGACAGTGGATTTGTCAAAAGACCTCCTCCACAACCAATATCAAGAACAGTAACAGGAGAGGAAAAATGATTATCGATTTCCCGTATTATCCATGGTACCCGAAGATTATTTTCTGATCGAAGTAGAGCAATAGGGTGGTCTTTACGATAGAGCCATTCCTCCCCTAATTCATCATAAAACTGATTGTTTATTGGTGTTTGATTACTGGCTTGTCTTTCCATAGGATATTCCAAAATATGATCTGATAGAAAAAAAATGACATCATTATTCCAAGTTGCATGCGAAGAAATAGAGCTAAAACTTCTCTTTCATTTAACCACGTCACAAGCCAGGCAGAGACCTCTATTCCTTGCGCTACTGGCCAAATAAATCCTGCCATGATTAATACAATGGGGTGCAGCGTGAATAAAACAGCATGAAGCCATATCTCTTTTGCACTACAATATTCTTTATGAACAAATTCATCTTTTGTCACAAAAATGCTAGAAAAGATTGCCAGGCAAAGATAAATACCGAGCGTTAGCTTAGAAAAAGGGATCCAAGTCACATATGCCAGGCAAATAATAACAGTTAATGTATCGAGTGGATGTCCTTTTCTTTCCCATGCCGGTAGCCCTCGTTTAACATGAAAGAGTGCTTCATCTAAAACGATGACAATCCCTTGAAGGGCAAAGGGAATTAAGCTCAGCTGCCACATACTTTCTCCACAATACTGCCTGCTATTCCAAGGCCTGGACCAAATGCTAAACTAACAATCGGTGTTCCTGAAGGAATCGCCTTATCTTCTAATATACTTTTCCAAATATGGGGGACTGTTGCAGAAGACATATTTCCATAGTTATATAAAAGCTCCTTACTATGTCTCATTTGATTATCTGATAGTCCTAGCACTTCCTGTACTTGAGATAAGATCTTAGGGCCTCCCGGATGGACTGCAAAAATAGCCTGCTGTAATAGGTCTTCCATTTGCCATATTGAGTGCTCTGATAGTCTTTTTAAATAATCTTTTAATGCGCGTTTAATCAATACGACTACTTCTTTGGCAAGGGACATTTGAAATCCCCAATCCACGACATCCCATGTCATGAATGGAAGAGAATTCGGTATCATCTCTTCATGAATAGCAATAACCTTTAAATGTGGTAATAATGATTCTCTTGCCATGCTATATTTGATAAACCCATCGGCAAACAGACTTTGTGAAACAAGTTGATCTAGTTGATGAAAAGAGGGATTTGAGTGCAGGCAACATATTTCTGTATGAACAATATCTACCTGATTTTTACTGCTACTTGCTGCCAAAAATCCTCTTGCCATACGCATGGCAGGTATTGCTCCATAGCAACCCATATGATAAGCATGTGTTACTACAGTAGTTGCATGCCACTGTTTTTTAGAAACAAGCTTTTGTGCAGCGCTGGGAGATACATATCCGGTACAAGAAACATGAATGAGGTCACAAGGAGCCTCATCAACATTTTCATAAAACTGAGTAAACACCTTATCAGCATATTCCTGGTAATATTGCATACGTACATCTAGGTGCATCCCCGACGGACTATCTTCCAATCGATATACTTTCATCTGCTGCCAATCTTGATGTAAAAAATCATCAAGGATATGACCCCTCTTTGCAATATGTTTTGGCTTACATCCTACATGCTGCAATTTTTCCCCAATCTCTTGTCTAAAGGCATCGAGCTCTTCTTGCGTTTTACCTCTAGTTTTTTCTGCCTGGGTATGAGCATTTACAAACCACTCAATCGAGCCTTCTTGGGTAGACTCAAAAGGAGGGCGGATCATTTCTAAATTAAATAAACAAACCATAAATCACTTCTATTTTCGTTAATCATAACAGAGATCCCTAATCCATCCTATGAAAAAGAAGTCACTATAATGGAGAAGTTCAAAGTTAAATCGATCTTGCTACGGCGTTCAATCTTCTCACCTTAAATGGCGCATTGCCATTTGGATCTATTCCCAATCTAGAAATATACTTATCCACTACTTGATTGAGAAACTGATTTTTTTCTTCATCTGTTGGGAGTTGTGTCAAATAAGGGAACCATTGCATCAAGAATCCAATAAATGCTTTTTTTGAAGGCCTTGTATATTTCCTTTAATGCCTTTGCGATGAAAGTTCAGTAGAGGAAGGGACGCAACTCGCCTCTTATCAAGTCCTTGGGTACACGGAGATAACGAAGTGGACTAAGCGTAGGACAGAGAAACTATAGGCCGTAATCCGAATCAGCAAATAGGTGAATTGTTGCAAGAGTAATTACTATATAAATAATATTTTCATCAGTTTCACTGTTTATTTTTAAGACAATGTGAACTTAGTATCTTTTTTTTTTCAAATAAAACCATTTTTTGAACAGTGAAAACATTTATCTCTTTAGTTATTATGTTTGGCATAACCGCTACCTTATTGAGAAATTTATGAATATTTTTATTGATCTTGCCTCTGATTATATGACAACAACTGTGGCAGCAGTTGCCACTGTCGCTGCCACTACAGCTTATTTGTATCGGGATGAGCTTTATCACACAGCAGAAAAAATCACAACATGCGCACTAAGTACCAACTTTTATACAGGCTATAAAACACTATCTCCTGATGTTGCAACAAGTAGACGCGATAATCTTTTTACTACCTATGGAGCTCATGAATTATCTTGCTTTAATGCAGCAGGTAAAAACATTGATGCTGTATATATTCCTGCTACATCAGCAGAAAAAACAGGAAATGTTATTGTTATCTGTTTGAACACTACCTATCAAGATCATCATCCAAGACATTTTGAACCATTTCTGGCAAGTGGCGCAGATGTTGTGGTTTGGAATACTACATCGCTTACTCCCAAAGCATATTCTGATGATCTGTTATCTGTTCTCAGAAAAATGAAAGAATCAAATCCAGACCAAACCGTTGCTGTAACAACATATTGTGCAAGTAGCGATCCAGCCATTAAAGCAGTAGCAAACCTAGGTGATCCTAATACGCACCTCATCATAGATCGAGGTCATGGGGATACTCCGACGCTTGCACGCTCTTTTACTACTCTTGCCGGAACCTCTTTTCTAAGAAGCATGATACACGCTGATTTTGATTGTGCAGGAGCAGAAAGAATTAAAGAGATACGTGGGAGAGCGATATTTTTAACTCCAAGAGAACTTGATCAGGTAATGGACTATGGTAGCGGTAGAAACCTTACAAGAGATCTTCATGTTATAAGATCAAGAGCAGATGATCGACTTATAGAACTAGAAAATAGCGGACATTGGACATCTCTTGATTATCAAAGCTTTAATCAAATTCTCGAATTCCTTGAAGATCTTGGTATTGTGATCAGGGATTTTCCTAGAGTGACACAAGAGGCGTTTCCTACTGCACCTCCTCTTGGAGACTGTCAAAAAAGATGGATTCCTTTTTTAACAAAAGCATGGTGTTAGCTATGTTATCTATCCCTGATTTCTATCCTCAAGCTCTTCCCACCTTAAAAATAGTTGATCCAGCTCTTTTTGAAGAGTACCTATTTTTTCATAAAGAGGGCGCGCTTTCTCCTGATTTTGGATAATATCTTTTTCTTCCAGCTGCTCATGCAATGTGGATAGTTGCTTTTCTACCGATTCGATTTTTGCAGGCAGGTTAGTAAGCTCTTTCTTTTCCATTAAAGATAGTCTTTTTTTTGTTTCTACTACAGGGGGCTTATCCTTAGTAACAACTACTTTTTTGATTGATGCTTCTTTATTTTTAAGTGCTTCTTCCCACTGTGTATAATCTGCAAATATTTGATGCTCAAGCCCTGATCCAAGCCCAATAATACCTGTTGCTATCCTATCCATTAGGCATCTGTCGTGCGTCACCAGCACTACAGCTCCTGGAAAATCACAAAGACTCTCTTCCATTATCTCCAGCGTTGGGATGTCTAAATCATTGGTGGGCTCATCTAAAAACAATACATCCGCAGGTTTTAGCATCAGTCTTGCAATTAAAATCCTCGCCCTCTCCCCTCCGGAAAGAAATTTGATTTGCATGTCAAGTCGATCAGAGGAAAATAAAAAACGTCTCGCCCATCCATTTACATGGATAGGTCTGCCACGAAAATATACACTATCTCCACTTGGAGATAGTGCATTTCTCAGTGTTGTTTCAAGAGGGATTGTTTCTCTTAGTTGATCAAAATAGACAATACGAAGATCGTCTGCATATTTAATGGTACCAGCGTCTTGTGGCATTTCTTTTGCAAGTATTTTCATTAACGTAGTTTTACCAGTGCCATTCTTACCAAGAATACCAAGCCGCATCCCTGGTGATATGGTAATATCTATATTCTTAAATAAGAGCTTTCCGTCGATGGATTTCGTAATATTTTTTGCAACAATTAGTTTTCTTGTTTCTCTTTCAGATGCTTCAAAGGATAACTCTACTTTTTCTTGCTTATTGCGCATCTTGAGCTGTGATAGCTCATCCATTAATGCATAAGCCCTTCCTACTCGAGAAAGAGATTTTGTTGTTCTGGCTTTTGGTGATCTCTTAAGCCAATCTGTTTCGTCCCTTACCTGCGATGCAATCGAGCGCTCTCTTTCTTGCTGGCCTGCTAAAAAAGCCTCTTTATGCGTTAAAAAAGCGCTAAAACCCCCATCACTTGCAAAAAGTCCATTTGGATAACAACAATTAATTTCAATAACCCGATTCGTTGCGTTTTCTAAAAAATACCGATCATGACTAATCACCAGGTAGGTCAATCTCTCTTTCATTAAAAATTGCTCAAGCCACATGATACCTTCCAAATCAAGATGATTTGTTGGCTCATCCAGTAGCAATACATCAGGACATTGCATGAGGGCTCTTGCAATATCAAGTCTCTTTTTCCATCCACCGGAAAGAGAAGATGCATCTTGGGCAACATCTTCAAATCCTATTTTACCAAGGATGATTGATGCCTTTGTGTTTCTCTCATAAATATCATCTGTCTCCTGCCCGGAAGATACTACTACATCTAAAATAGAATGATTAGGAGGAAACTGCGGGAACTGACTCACATATGCAATTCTTAAACCCTGACGATAGGAAATGTTTCCATCATCTTTTGCCTCTTGCTTTGCAATAATCTTTAAAAGAGTAGATTTGCCAGCGCCGTTTGGACCAATAATCCCAACCTGGTCTCCTTTAGAAACAATAAAGGATAACCCTTGAAATAACACCTGTGCTCCAAAAGATTTCGACAAAGAATGAATGGTAATTAATGGTGTCATAGACAATTTGTTATAACCTATTTGGTATTTGCAGAATATTTTCTGCTTTTAATACCTGCATTGCTTCTTCATCAGATAATATATGATGGAAAGAAGAGCGATGGAATTGAATATCTGCTATTGCTGGATTGAATTTTGCTTTACGACTATCGGAATAAGCATAGCGAAGACCAACAAATTCAATACCATTTTTTTCCACTACCTCTTCCACCTCTTTTAAATGCGTCCCTTTGTCATTAACGAAAACAATTCGTTTTGGATTCATTTTCAGTTGTTTACAAAGCTCCATTAATGCTGCTCCTTTGTTAGTACCGGCAGTAAATAAAATTCCTTTTCTATAAAGGACTCCATGACTTTGTATGGTAAAAAAGCAGTCCTCTTTTATGGGCGCTGTTAGTGATAAATCTATCTGCTCTTTTTTTAGTTGGTTTGCTGTTCTTGTGGCAAGCGCGAGTCCCTGTGTAGTAAGGCCCATGATGGTATACCCCTCTTTTTGCAGGCTATCAATAATTTTGTGTGTATTTTCTTCTACTATCTCCATTTGAGTAATATGACGAATAGCTTCCCACTCTGCTAATGCTTTATCCAGCGACTCTGTTTGAGAGGTTCCTCTTTGTTGATGCTTAGCAAATTGGTACTTAAACCATTCATCACATCCCAGCATTTGCACTGGAATGAGCAACGTGTCATCAATATCTAAAATTATTATTGTGTCTTTTGTTAAATGATTAGTTGTCTCTTTAAATGAATTTGTTTCAATAACCCTGCCATTAATTATAGTAAAACAACATATCAATATGCTTACTGTTATTAAAAAAAATCTGTTCATATCAAAAAATCCAGGATAAAATTAAGGTTAACAAAAAAAAATAACAAAAAGTAATATTTTTTTTCATCCTCTTTAAAAAAATAAAAAAATATATACAACAATTTAAAAAAATTCCTCGGATTTTTTTTAAATCATATTAATTTTATAATCACTGCCTTTTATTTATTAGAATATTATTATGAACATATCTGTTTTATATTCCGATTGTGGTGGGCATGCTGTTATTGCAGGCGCTGTTAAAAATATATTTGAAGACAAATTTCATGAAATCGCAGCCAGTGATGCAACCTTACAAGAGCTCGCTGATAAAGTAGATAATATAGCAGTAGACCTTGTTTGTGCAGATCCTGCTCTTCCTGATATTTTAAATCATTGGTCTAATGGCACATACAAAGGGCTAGATATTCATTGCTATTTTGCAATAAATGGCTGGAATCGATCGATTCAATTACTTACCGCCATTGGCAAAATTTGTTCTTATTGTAATATTAATTTTGCAGCACAAACACTAGAAAAATTGATTATCAAGGATGACGATCAAAAGCCAGATATGATTGTTTCTGTACTGCCAATGATCAACTATCCTCTTCTACTTATGGCTAAAAAACACAATATCCCCGTACTTTGTGTGGCAGCTGATATGAATAATGCTCTTTATTCTTTTCAATATGAAGAAGATCCCGTTCTTTTTCCTCCCCATCGTTTTACCATACCTTACTCTTGCTTAGAATCTGCTTTTAGTGTCAATCAAAGTGTTGCTAAACATAATATCGCTGTAACAGGATACCCTCTTCGAGAAGAGTTTTCAAACGTATTAAGAGATGACACCGCGTTAGTTACAACGTTCAAACAAGAATTAGGAATCGATGATGCTAAAGATGTTGTCATGATCAGCATGGGATCTCTCGGAGGGACCACCACAACGTCTTATGTAAAAAAGATTATAACTCATTGGGAAACCAATCCCGATTCTTTTCAACAACTCCACTTTATTGTAGCTTGTGGAAGAAACACAGCACTGCTTAACGAGTTACAACATCTTTTTCACCCTTATTTAACGATTTCAAATACAGATGTTAATTTTGAAGAAAAAAAAACGCAGGCAATAAAAGACTCTACCACTATTTTTGCAGAAAAAACCATCTTACTTGTAAACGATTTATCCGATAAGACAGAGACGCATTACCAATTTACTATTATTCGTGACGGTAAGCAGTTATCTTTTTCTGTTTTTGGATATACCAAGCGAATACATCAATTCTTTGCTATTTCAACATGCGCTGCTTTAAAACCAGGATCTGGTAGTATTGCAGAAGCTATATCGCAACAAACTCCTATCTTAGTCGACGCAATAAAAGGTACAATCCCTTGGGAGAGATTAAATTGTGATATCGTAGATCAGTATTCGTTGGGAGAGATCTTGGAAAACATAGATGACCTACCAAGACAAATAGAGAATATGGTTGCTAAAAGCGATGTCTATATAAAGCAACACCGACATTTTAGAGAATTAAGAAAAGATCAATTCTCTTTCTCCCACAAGCTATGTCACATCACAAAAGAGTTGCTTGAAGAAGCAACGCAGCAATCACAACCTATCGATCCAGTAATGGATGTAGAGGAGCCATCTTGCATCTGTAATAAGCTATTAATTGTAGCACAAATGATTATTGACCTCATTGTATCTATTTTAGTTTATCCTATTGATTTACTGATTAACTTCTCTTTCTTTTCTGCTTTTTACTCTTTAGACAACAAAACAATTAAACAGAGAAGAAAAGAGTTGTTACTGCAGCAAGATTATACCCCTATAGAAGGACTCTCTTCCAGCGATAATATGCCTATAGATGCAGTGTATTTACACTCCTCTTTAGGAGCAAATGATGCTAATCCCGTCGTTATCTATATCATGCCAAAACCATATCAAAATATTCATCCACAGAACTATGAAGATTTATTAGCACAAGGAACAGATGTTGTATTATGGAATCCAACCCATTTAACATGTACATCCATGACAGAGGATTTAACCTCCTTAGTTAGCAAAATACATGATGAAAATCCTAATAAAAAAATAGCTTTCCGTACCTATTGCATCGGAGCAAATATAGGGGTAAGAGCTGCTATGAATATAGCTGATACAAAAGGTATGTCGATTCCTATCGTAGTAGATCGAGGATTTACTGATGCCTATGCTCTTGCCTTTAGCATGTCTTTTGGAGCAGCTTGGTTTCGAAAAAGCCATATCCTGAAAGCATATGACCTTGGTAACTCATCTGATTTACCCACCTATAAAGGACCTATACTTTTTATGAAAGGTACTCAGGATACCGTCGTTGAAAATATTCCTAAGTACTTATTTGAATCAAGACAAGAAAGCCTTACCACTGATAACCAGGATGAATTCGTCGAAATTGAGGGTGATCACTGGGCTAAACAAACTACAGAAGCTACTGCTTCTATGATGAATTTCTTCAAAAAACATGGGATCATCGAAACGAACAATACGATAGAAGTCGAAGTAGGTTAAAAAGCAGCCTAAAAATTAAGCTGCCTTTTAATTATAAAACTTCTGTTGCCAAAGCAGCCAGTTCTGATCTCTCTGTTTTCGATAGCAATATATGACCAAAAATTGGGAAATGTTTGAATTTATTCACAATATAGGTCAATGCATTGGAATCTGTATCAAGATAAGGATTATCTATCTGAGTTGGATCCCCTGTAAGAACGATCTTTGTTCCATGCCCTGCTCTGGAAATAATGGTTTTTATTTCATGCGGAGTTAAATTTTGAGCCTCATCGATAATGATAAACATCTTAGATAAGGAGCGCCCTCTAATATACGTCACCGCTTCCATCTCAATCTTTTTACTATCTAAAATCCATTTTTGTGTTTCCTTGCCAACTTCTTCTCCACCATTGGACTCACAAAGCAGTTGCAAGTTATCATAAATAGGCTGCATCCAATGATATAGTTTTTCTTCCTTTGTCCCGGGAAGATATCCTATATCTTTTCCAAGCGGCATAATCGGTCTTGAAATGAGTATTCTGGAGTAATGCGCTTCATCAAATACTTTACGAAGAGCGCACGCTACAGTCATCAATGTTTTACCAGAGCCTGCCTTACCAACTAATGTCACCAACTTGATATCATCTCGCAATAAAAGATCTATTGCACAACGTTGCTCTACATTTAATGGATGAATACCCCAAATATCTCTTGAAAGATTGATCAGCGGCTCTAGCCGTTTACTTCTTCCATTATATTTGCAAATAGCAGATGAATTTTCAAGGCTGGTTAAAATACAATATTCATTAGGGAAAAATGTTTCCGATGGCAAAACAAGATACCCTGCTGCATAAAATTGGTCTACTTCACTTTTTGCAACTTGTATCTTACGTATACCAGAATACAGATTGCTAAATGATTCCTTAGAACTTTCATAGTCTTCGGCAGGAAGACCCATTGTTTGCGCTTTTACTCGCATCACCACATCTTTAGATACCAAAATAACATTGTCTCCATTCTCTTTTAGAGTATGGGCTGCAAGTAATATCTTGTTTTTTACCCTATCTAAAGGAAGTGGAAATGTTTTTTTTTCTCCATTTTTAGATTCTAAAATGACACGCAAGGTGGTATTGCTACCGATATCTATTCCTTGTTGTAGATCACCAAATTCTGCCATTTGATCGATAAACCGTATCGCATATCTGGCATTTTTTCCCAGTTCATCATTGAAATGCTTCATTTGATCCAGTTCTTCAATTACAGCAAGTGGAACACCCACTTCATTTCCAACAAATCTGGTAATTGCATTTGGATCATGTAATAATATATTTGTATCTAACACATACGTTTTCTTTTTCATTAAGACTCCTAACTATTATCTTTCTATTACACATTTATTACTCAAAGACAATAACAGTATTTACCACAATCGTTCCTCCTTAACTAGAACTTCAAAACTTCAAAATATGTATTTGCGAAATAAAGCCAAACAAAATTTAAACTTTTTCTAAAAAGCAGGAACAGAATAAAGTGAATATTGGTAGTTAACTAGATGGATTAGAGTTGTTTTAAAAAAATCTTTTACATTTTTAATTTGTAAAAAAATATTTTAAGCACTCAAGATAAAAGAGTGCTAATTTTAGTTGACAATAGTTAAAATGATCTCTATAATGAACTATAAAAGAAGAGAGGTCTCGTTCTATGAAAATCAACTCCAAAATACTCAGTATTCCTCCATATATATCCTCTTCCTGGGATAATATTACTTCCCTGCATTTAGGCTCTAAAGAGGAAAAAAAAGTTTTAATCATACTATTAAAAAATGGCACTACCCTTGAAATACCGCATTTAGATCATGCATCTATCGTGCAGATATTTGCCGCACATGGAGATTATTTGGAAAGCAGCAAAAAGGCTACTGTAAAAGGAGATGTATTTTCTTCCATGAACCTTGGATTTCCCCTACCTATTGATCCTGAAATGATGGGTCATTTATCGGATGTAATACAAGATCCTACTAAATTACAGCGCATTGAAATTCCTCCCGAAGCACTAGGTAAATTCGTAGACTTTCTTAAGGCAATGGGCCTTGATGAAAAACTAATCATGCCGGAAGGAGATTTCCCATCCGATTCTGTTTTTGCACAATTTAAAAAGTTACTCAGTGGAGAACCGGAAGTAAAAAAAGAAGAGCTAGAAGAAGTAGTATCTGATGCTGATCTTCATTTTAAAGAATGGGATATCCAGCAAACGGGCGATAAACTTTATAAAGTAATTAATCCTCTTGACAGGGCAGAAGAGTATCAAGTTTTTTTAGGAGATACACTTGGTTGCACTTGTGGCCATAATGATTGCGAACATTTAAAAGCAGTACTTCGAAGTTAATATTTATTCATCTATTCATGAACATCAACTTAGCCTTTTGAAAACCACCAAGAGGCTTTTTTTATTTTTTTTTATTCTCTCCTTGAAAAAAGCATGGTAGAAAAAGCGTTGAATTTCTAGAATGACAATATGATATATCAAAGACCAGATTAAGGAGAAATCATCATGTCAAAAGGTTTACATATATGTGTTGCATTGCTTTGCGCAGCAACATCACATATAATAGCTGAAGAGACTGCGCTAAAACAAGTTAGCACTAGCGCAAATCCAGCCCCTGCAAAAACAAAACAAGCTTTCCAGCCTTTTACAGGAAAAATACTAGGAACTAGCGTGCGTTTAAGAACAGAGGCAGACGTAGATAGCCATGTTGTCAAAGAACTTGAAAAAGGGCAACTTGTAGTTATTCTTGGAGAGAAAAATGATTTTTATGCCGTAGAACCGCTAAAAGATACAAAAGCCTATATTTTTAGAAGCTTTGTGCTGGATAACATGGTAGAAGGTAATCGGGTAAATATTCGTTTATCTCCTGAAATAGATGCGCCTATTATTGCCCATTTAAGTACCGGTGATAAAATTGACGGTAAAGTGAGTGATAAAAACAATAAATGGCTAGAAATCGTCCCACCGGCCGGAACAAAATTTTATGTCGCAAAAGAATTTATTGATTACGTTGGTGGCCCAGAATTAAAAGCTATTCATGATAGGAAACAAGAGAGCGCTCTGCAGCTAGTTGAAAGAGCAAACTTATTGATGCAGTCAGAGCTCCGCAAACCATTTGAAGAAATTGATTATGATCGATTGGTTACAAGCTATCAGACCATCATCCATGACTATCAAGATTTTCCCCAGTTCATTGAAGAAGCAAAAACAAACTTGGCGTCTGTACAAGAGACTTATTTGCAAAAAAAACTTGGCTACTTAGAATCAAAAGCCTCGATCATGGATAAAGCAGTGCATTTTACATCATCTTCTGTGTCACAAGTCGACAGTGAGCAAAATGAAAAAATTTCTGCAACAGATCGCATGAAAGTTTGGGAGCCTATAGAAAAGGGTCTTTATTTGACATGGTCTGGAATGCATCATGCCAAAACAATGAAAGACTTTTATGAAGAACAAAAAATGCAGGCGACCGTTGTGAGTGGTATTTTGGAATCTTATATAGAACCTGTTAAGCAAAGACCGGGTGACTATATTTTAAGAGAAAAAGGGATTCCTGTTGCCTATGTTTATTCTACACATATTAATTTACATCAATATGTAGGAAGACAGGTCAACTTGGTATCTACTACAAGACCAAATAACCATTTTGCATTTCCGGCTTACTTCGTATTAGAAGTAGAGTAAAAACACTAAAAAGCCTACCATTTCAGGTAGGCTTTTTTTATTATGAGCAATATATTTCCATTTCTTTTTATTTTTTTAAGTTTTTCCACTTATATTGTTGGAATCAACACCATGTTTTGGATGACAGATATACATGCAGATAAAAAATCTGAAGCCGATGTGTTGCAAATCATCGAGCAAATCAACGAAGCATCTCCTTCTTATATTTGTATTACCGGAGATATTGCAGAACATAAACATACAGTTGATTTTTTAAACTTACTAAAAAGCAAGATTGCAAGACCCATCTTTTTTGTCCTTGGCAATCATGACTACTATCAAACCGCCATAGAGGATTTTTCCTCTTATATCGCTAGTCTTTATGCGCAAACAAATTTATTTTATCTACCTAGCTATGACGCTATTGCCTTAAACGATACAACCGGAATTATTGGTATTGATAACTGGTATAATTTATCTGATCACGATTTTGCACAGGCGGAAATTCGAGCGCAAGATTTTGATCAAATCATCGATGTAAAAGGACTTAAGTCAAATGAGCTTATCTCGTTTTTTGAACAAAAATACAGAGAAAACCTCAAACAGTTAGAAAAAAAATTATCTCTTACACTCCAAACCTATGATCAAATTTACGTGCTTATGCACGTTCCCCCTTTTCATCCAACGAATTTTTTTGATAAAGAAACACTGCAATCTGCTTGGAGATATTATTGGTCTTGTGATCCAATTGGCAAGTTTCTAGTAGAGTTTATGAAAGGTTATCCGGAGAAGTCTATTATTATATTATCTGGTCATACTCATGTGAAAGGAAAACACCAACCAGCTCCCAATATAAAGGCATATGTTGGCGATGCTGCAGCTGCCCAATTAAACTACCAATTATTGTCTATTCCACCACGTTAAACAACAAAGTCTATTTGAGTCCTTAATGCACGATGATCAGAAAGTGCTTTATCCGGATCATCTAATTCATAAGTAGCAACCAGGCTTGTGCTGATGTTAACATTATCTTTTGATGCTACATCTACTAGTGCATAGTCGATTAATTCTTCTGTATCTGCAACATTTTCCCAGCCCATTCTGGCAGCTGTTAAACGATTAGTACATGTTGCTACTGTAGTATCTAGCGTAGTACTTTCTTTATAAGCATCATAAAAATGATCTAGCAATTGCGCTGTATATTCATCATCCTCATCTCCTGTGCGGAGCATATTGAAATCGCCTGCAATAATACAGGGTTTACCACTTTTTTCTTTTAATTGCTCTATCGTACTTAAAATAATAGAAAGCTGCTTGCTTCTCATTACCTTGTCTTCATCAGACCTACCAGCTTCTAAATGGGTCGTCAAAATAAAAGCCTTTTCTGTCTCTACATAAAAAAGCACCCGCTTGATCGTTCCAGATGTTGGAAGAGGGACCACTTGAGGCTCACCTAAAATAGGAGTATTTATTGCAACAAACAAAGAGGAATCAAGATTAAGCCAGGGATAGGATGCTACTTTAGTATAGAAATGTTCATAATGATCTTTAAGTTTACCATATAGTGCAACTGCTGCATCAAAACTAACCTCTTGCATCATCACAACATCAGCATCTTGCTCTAAGATCAAATCACAGAGTTGATCAATTCTCTTATGTGATGGCGATACGCCACCAAATGGGATAGGCAGCATCCCCCATAGCATACAGGCATTCAATGAGAAAATGGTGCAGGAAGATTTTAATGTTGGTATGGAATATCCTTTAAGATGCATATAAGATTGCTGCATCAAACAATCTCCTAGATTATCTATTAGTCCTGAAAAGCCCCAAGCCAGCATTGTTAATGGCAGAAAAACCATCACTAATGCAACAGAAAAAACACGAATTACCAGTTCTATCATATAGGAAGAGTGGTTGTCAAAACTACCAGGCCGTATAGGCGTAGCAGTATGCATTATTACTTCTGTCGATCGATATAGCGGCAGCATCATAGCAAGAGCGATATGATGTAGAGACTCTCCTGTAGAGGTAGAAAAATCCTCTTGAATAAGATCATATGCAGGAGTGGGTTGTGGCTTTCCTATAGTAAGATTTTTCATGTTTTTTCCTAAAAAATAATCTCTTCTTTATCCTGTTTTACATCGAGTGCAAGTTCTCTTGTTTTCTTATCGATCATTTCTACTGTTTCAATTGATATCTCCTCCGGTGCAGCTCCCAGTTCTTTAAATTTTCTTGCAGAAATAAGCACTCTACTTTCCAACGACCCCATTGCCTTATTAAAATAATCAACAGAAGAATTAAGGGATTTCCCAAGCGAAGAAAAATGCTTTGTCATATCGGATAGTCTCTTATATAGCTCATGTCCGAGCGAAGCTACCTCTTTATAACCTTCTGATATTTTGAATTCTTTCCAGCTATAGGCAATGGTTTTTAATAATCCGATCAAGCTCGATGGTGTTGCCATGACTACATTTTCTTTTGTTGCAAGCTCAAGTATTGAGGGATCTGCTTGCAGCGCTGCATAAAAAAAAGTTTCTGCCGGCAAAAACAAGATCACAAATTCTGGTGTTCTTTCAAGTAAACTCCAATACGATTTTTTTCCAAGCGAAGTGATATGGGCTCTGAGCTGTTTTGCATGAGTTTGCATTAACTCTAGTCTCTTTTCCTCATCTACTTCTTGACTTGCCTCTAAAAAAGCAGCAAATGGTGTTTTAGCATCGATAATGATCTCTCTATTTCCTGGAAGTTTGATAATCATATCAGGGCGATGGAGATCTCCTTCATGGGAAAACGAAGTTTGTTCAAAAAAATCACAGTAGTTGATCATACCAGCTATTTCTACGACACGTTTTAGTTGCACTTCTCCCCACCTTCCTCTCACATCTGGCAGGCGAAGCGCTTTGATTAAATTAGCAGTCTCTTTTTGAAGTTCTTTTTCTACAGAAGATAGTGTCTTAATTTGTTCTTTTAAAGATTCACTCTCCCCTTTTCTCTCTTTTTCCAGTTTGATAATTTCTGTGTCTAATTTAGTTAAAGACTCTTTTAGTGGTTTTACTAAATGTTCGATCGATTCCTTTCGTTGATCAAGCTCTCCTTTTGATACCTGGTGCAGTCCATCAAAGGATTGTTTTGCAAGGTGTAAAAACTGCTCTGTATTTTTAGCAAGTGCATTTAAAGAAATAGATTCAAAATTTTCTGACAGCTTTTGCCTGGCCTCTTGAAAAACCTGTATTTTTTCTACATGAAGTTTTTTCTCATATTCCAGCTTTGCTACCTCTTGTTGCAACCCCATTTGAAGCTGAATATTGTTTTCCTTTAATGTTTGTATTTGTTGTTTTAATCGAGATTCTCTATAAAATAAAAAAACAACAAGAGATACTAATAATAGTATTACTAATTCCAAAGCCATGTTAGGACTTACTCCAAATCAAAAAGACGTTCTTCACTTTATTCATGAGTTTATTGAAAAGAATCATTATTCTCCAAGCTTTAGAGAGATTCAAGCTCACTTTTCTTTTTCTTCTATAGCATCCGTACACAAGCATATCCAATCTCTTGCAAAAAAAGGAATCATTGAGCTGAAGAAAGGAAGAGCTCGATCCATTTCTCTTACAAAGAAAGAAGAAGAGATCCCATCTGATATTGTAGAACTTCCTATTATTGGAGAGTTAATTGTCGGATATCCTATTGAGCTTTTTTCTTCTATTAAAGCAAAAATTTCCTTCCCAAAGAAATTAATACCGAGTCCTGGATCTTCTTATGCTCTTCAGGTAAGAGGAGATCGCTTAATCCAGGAACATGTGCTTAATCGGGATATTGTGATTGTTGAGTCAAAAAAAGACCCCTCTTCAGGAGAAGTTGTGTTGGTCTCCACAAAAAATGGATCCTCGTATTTAAAGCGTTATTTCCCGGATCAAGAGAAAACCTATCTGGAAAATATCTATCCGGAGTCTGCAGATGCGCTCGAAGTCTTTGATGAAGAGGACGTTTCTATACAGGCTGTTGTATTATTCATCTTAAGAGACTATAAACTAATTTAACCTATTACGAATTAATTAATAAGGTTTGTACCATAGACCTAAAATAATTAATGCACTTTGGATTATCTAGCCTCTGAGCCAGCTAGCTTAAGCCGGCACAACTTCCACTTCATTATCTTCGATACTATCTCCTGCTCTGGATGTAATATCTTGTTTACCATGTTCAACAGCTTCTTTGGCTTTAGCTTCCATAGCAAGTTCTTCTCGTATCACTTCATCGACCATTTCTTGATTTATTTCTGTTTTAACCTCAAGGTCCCCTGCTGTTTCTAACAAATATTCTTCCAGCCTTGGAATTACAAAATGTGTTGTTAACAAGAAAGAAAAGGCTTCTTGCTGCTGAGAAGTTGACAGAGTATTACCAGCAAATTGAGCTATTTTACCGGCGCTGCGATTAACTTGCATTTTCATATCTGCAAGTTCCTTTCTCAAGCGGTAAAAATGATCCAAAGCACTCTTTTCTTCCTTGCGTGCGTCTTGAAGATCAGCTAATTCTCCTTGAAGCTCTTTTATCTTCTCTAGCTTTGCTTTTTTATCATAAGGGATAAAGGACTTCCCCTTACCACACCTACCACACATACTGCTGCTACGTAGCGAAGCTATTTGTCGTTTTAATTCTTCTATAGCAACTTGTGTCTTGGATTTTTGCGATTCTACTGTTTTTTGCAAACATTGTGATAAAATTGTTAAGGCAGAGAGCGGCTCTGGCTTATTTGGAAATTTTTCTCTTGATTGCTCATAAAGATATTTGATCGCATCATCTTCCAGGACAATAAATGGGGCTTTTTCAAAGAAGACCTTTTTTATAATCTGCAGAACTTCATCATCATTTAAATTGTCCATGCTGATACGTGTAAATCTTCTTGCAAAGGCAGAATGATCCTTAAAAATATCCCGATAATATTCTTCTTCTGTCGTAACTCCAATGATAGGAGGAAGTCCTTTTTTACCAGGATCAAGAAGTGTTTTTAGCTGGTCGCCAAATGCTCCATCTTCTCTTTTTTGACAAGCAAGGTGTATTTCATCAAAAATCAAGATAGCATCATCTCGATGTTTGCCTATTGCTTTGACTATTCTAGAAAGTATGGTATTGCCGGAAGACAAGAAATCCTTACTGGAAACAAGGTCTGCTGTGTTGAAATAATATATTGTTTTTCCTGCAAGCTGAGGATATTTTCCACTATAAACAGCATGGGCAAATGCTTTTAATGTCTCTGTTTTTCCAACTCCTGATTTTCCAAGTAGCATGGGGTGATGTTTAACATCTTCACTTGCAGTTAGCGTCTGTGTAATTTGATCTAATATCTCTTCCCTACCATCAGGGTTGGAGAGAAGATGTTCCTGTATTAATTTTGTCCAGTTCTCTCCCGGTGGTATTTTATTTGGCAGTGGCTTAAATAATGGATAGATAAGACTCATCAACATAATCGTTAAAAAAGTACCACCAACAATGAGCCCTGCGAGCTCAGGTCCAATAACGGGAATTAAAATACTTGTCATTAATGCAAATAGAGAGACAATCATCATGATCTTATTCCCTTTCCAATCTGCATGCAGCTCTCCATCTGCAGTCTCAAAAAACTCTGCAATTCCAAATGCTTTGATTACACCTTCAAAACCAGTGAATAAACAATCCCAAATAGAAGTTAATAACTCCGTGATATAACTGCAGCAAGAAACCCCTTCCTGCTCATATAGATCTAAAATAAACGCTGCCCCATCTCTTATTAACGCAGCATCTTCTTCTATACTTTGATAGTCTGGATATTTATCACGAATCAACTCTTCCAATTTTTCCAATGACATGGTCTCTACAAGATGACTATCAGCTAGAGATTTGGCCAAGGATACATCACTTCCCTGATCAATTCTTGCAATATAACTATCTAAAAAAAGATCTACAGGATTATCTGATTCTACAGAGCTTGTCTCTTGTCGAGTAGCTCTCGTATTTTGCCAGGCAAAATTTGTTGTTTCCATTTTTTGTTCCTCATTATTTTAAACGAATAATACCAATTAACATTGTTATAATCTAATAAAATTGCCGTTTATTTATATTAATAAAAATTAAATTATTAATATTTTAATTTTTACATAAAGCGTTTTGGCTGTTAAATTATTTTTATTACTAATTTAAAATATTTGTTTTGATTAACTTTTAACAAAAACACATGTATTATTAATTGCGATTTAAACAAATTTTAATATGAAAAAATTTTTTCTTATATTTATTTTATTGATTGTGAGTTTTTCATTTCTTTTCTCTCAGGAAAAGATGGTGAAGGAATGTTTCCCGGGCTATATTATTGAGCAGCATCACGGTATCGATATGATTGAATCGACAGGAGACACTGATATTTACTTATTAGGAGATGCTCTTGTACTAAAAATATACCCTATTGATGACTCAACTTCTTATCATCGCTTTGAGCAGGAAAAAAAAGCCTTTATTTTTGCTAAAGAGCATCACCTGTCTATTGCACCATTAATTGAGGAAAAAACAGTTGTTTATGACAATAAAACCTATGGTTGTTTGTTGATGCAAAAAGCAGATGGAAAAAGTCTCAATCACTTGATAAAAGATTATGCTAGTTGCTGTGGTGATAAAAAATTGCAGTTAGAAAATCTACAACTAGCGATGAAAGAAATAGGATCTTCTCTTGGGAAGATGCATCAGATAAAAGAGACTTTTTCATCGAGTGTTAAATCTTATCCTGACGCTAGAATCGTCAATGATTTAATACGAAACAAAGAGAATATTTCCGTAGACATATCGACTGATAGGTTAAAAGAAGAATTTTTAAAAAGAAGGGATGCTTACTCTCCTATCATGGGACTTACTCATAAAGATTTACATCCAGGAAATATTTTTATTGGGGATAATGACCATCATGTAGAATTTATTGATGTTACCACACTCCAGACAGCAGATGTTGTGTATGATATGGTAAATTTTATTTCACATGTGGAAGCTGTCTGCTATTTCAACCAGATAGATGACACTGTAGTAAAGGCACTGGTCTCTACCTTCACGGAGGAATATACAAAATATATTCCCGTCACAAAAGAACACTATAGATATCAAAAACTAGTCATGGCAGTCGAACTTATTTACGATTATAACGATATACCAGATATCTCTAGATGGGCAAAAAACAACCTTTATCAGGAGCTTTCTTAATCAAGATCTTCTTTATCTGGATCAAAATCCTCTAAAGTAGTGGAATTTTTTCCGGCAATTTTTCGAATTACCGATAAAACAAACCCAAGCATTAAATATCCCAGCGAACAGATAAGAAATAAAAGTGACATAAAGTGCAGGATACCAAATAAGATAAACATCGCAAGAAGAGCACTTAAAAAAACAAGATAAACAGAGCGTATTTTCACCCGTACTGTCTTTAGTGTAGGGAACTTCCATCTACTAATCATGAAATAGCCAAGTAGTATCAAGGTACAAATCATGATGATAATTCTAGTTTGCATATCGATAGGGAAAAATTCTTCACAAATCGGTGATGTCAGAAAGAAATTCATAGAAACTGCAACACCAGCAGCCGCTGGTGTTGGAAATCCAACAAACGTTTTTTTAAATAAGAGTTCTGCTTGTTGATCTCCTCTGTTTTCTGTAGAAGAGACATTAAATCGAACCAGTCTAAGCACTGCGCAAATAGAATAAATCATGCATCCTGCAATAACAAAAAAAGAAAGCACTCCTCTTGTTTTTAGTTCAATGCTGCTTAAGAATAAAACAGATGGGGCTACACCAAAAGAAATGGCATCTGCTAAAGAATCGAACATAAATCCAAATTCACTTTCTGCATGAAAGGCTCTAGCAATTGCACCATCTAAAAGATCTGCAAAAGCAGCGAGTAATAAAATTAAAGCAGAAGTATAGATCATGGAATAAACAGAAGTTTCCACTGGAAATATTGATTTAAAAATAACAAAAAGACCGCAGGCAAGACCAAATGCAGTGATAACGCTTGGAACTAAAAAGACTTTTTTCATATTTATTTTGTTTTGTGGTAGTATTTTATTCCCACCAAAAAAATCATGGTACCAAAAAAAGATTTCGTAATCAACTGGCATTGTTTATGTTGAATTTTTTTCGATTTTTTTTGTAGACTTTTACAACCTTTCTACAATATATAGTGGTTATATAGAAACTTGCGCTACTACCCGTAGTAAAGGTTACTCAAGAGGAAGAACTTAAAACAAGAAGAGAAAACGCATGAAGAAGCAAATTATGAAAGAAAAAGGGCAGCAAAATCAACCAGAGCTTTTATCACAAATTACAAATGATATCAATAATGAGAACTTGTCTCTAGCAGAGCAAACACTTACTGTTGTAAAGCGAAATGGGCAGATCGTTCCTTTTCATCGAGAGCGCATTATGAAAGCAATAGAACTTGCTTTTCGTGATATAAGGGTAGATGACAATGACGTCTCCTTACCTCAAGAACTTATCGAAACAATCCACGATCTTACTCTTAAAGTAACAAAACAAGTCTTATCTCTTGGGCAACGAGGTGTTTCCATTACGGTAGAAGGAATACAAGATATTGTAGAAATCACCCTGATGAAGAACGGTCATCATGATGTAGCAAGAGGCTATATTATTTACAGAGACAAACACAAAGCAGCAAGAGAAAGTGCTATTTCTCAGCTCAAAATTTATCGTCATGATGGAACTACTCAGGTGCGTTTCAATCCGATGAAAATCTCTTCTTCTCTCGAGCGGGTATTTAGATCTTCGCATAATTTATTAGATGAATACACTCCTATAGAGCTGGTGCAAACTGTAAACCAGTTAACAGAAAAAGTAGTACAATCGGCACTAGAATATTCTAAAAAAGAAGAGCTGCACATTCATCATGTACAGGACATAATCGAACAATCACTCATGAAAGATGGTTTATTTACCGAAGCAAAAGAGTACATCCTATATCGAGCATCAAAAGGACAACAAGTAACTATTGCTGTAAAAAAAGCAGCATCATCCCATAAGAAATTTTTGGTACAAACAGAAGAGGGCGCTACACGTTTTATTTCAGAAAATGAGATTTATAAAAAAATCGAGCATGCTTGTATTAATGTTGCAGAAGTATCTGCCAAAGAAGTATTTAAAAGCGCTATTCTCAATTTTTATGAAGGCATTAAAGAGAAAGAAATTGATATAGCATGCATCATGGCTGCCAGAGCAAAAGTAGAAAAGGAACCTGCCTATTCAAAAGTAACCGCTCGCCTGCTACTAGATGTAGTATATCGTGAAGCAATGGAAATATCTTCCTTAGATCCTGCACTAGAAGAACATCACAAAGATTACTTCAAAAAGTACATTCGTATGGGAATCAATTATGCTAGGCTCTCTCCAAAGCTACTTGAATATGATTTGGATGTTTTAGCAGAAGCGTTAAAATTAGAGCGCGATGATCAATTTACCTATCTAGGTTTGCAAACTCTTTATGATCGATATTTTATTCATCATCAAGAACGACGACTGGAAACTCCTCAAATCTTTTTCATGCGTGTTGCAATGGGTCTTGCATTAAACGAAGATGACAAAAATAAAAGAGCTGTTGAGTTTTATGATGTATTATCTGAATTTTATTTTATGTCTGGTACTCCAACACTATTTAACTCCGGCACTAACCACTCTCAGTTATCTTCTTGCTATCTATCTACTGTCATGGATGACTTATCTCATATTTTCAAAATTATCTCCGATGACGCGCAGTTATCAAAATGGGCAGGCGGCCTTGGAAATGACTGGACCAATGTTAGAGCAACAGGATCTGTAATTAAAGGGACTAATGGAAGAAGCCAGGGTGTAATTCCTTTCTTAAAAGTTGCAAATGATACTGCAGTAGCGGTGAACCAATGTTTTGCTCCTGAAACGCTTCTCTATACATCTAAAGGAATACGTCCTATTGCTGATGTGAAAATAGGAGATCTTGTTCTTGGTATTGGCGGAACTTACCGTGAAGTAACAGAAAAATTTGTTTACAATCAGTTCGATCCTATGGTTGAAATCAAGGTCAAACATTCCATTGATCCTATTGTTGTGACAGCAGGACACCCTTTTTATGCGATTAAAAATGTACCATTAGAGCAATCTATTGATAGAACAATGGAGTGGCTTGATAAAGGAAAAATTG
The DNA here is from genome assembly GCA_016213235.1 of Chlamydiales bacterium. Classification (GTDB taxonomy): domain Bacteria; phylum Chlamydiota; class Chlamydiia; order Chlamydiales; family JACRBE01; genus JACRBE01. Next base: position 27,019 of record JACRBE010000025.1, read on the forward strand.
AATGTGCATGGGTAGAAGCTAAAGACTTGCATGAGGGTGATTATGTTGCACAAGTCGTACCTACCGAAATTGTTGCTGTGGAAGAATTTACTGAAGAAGATGCACATCTTTATGGTATTTTACTCGGAGCTGGTCACTTAAGCAAACAAGGATATGAGTGGGGAGTTTCTGGCAATCCGCAAAATGATACTCATCTTACATTTGTTCGTGCATATCTTACAAAACGTGGTATCCATTTCTGGGAAACCGGTCGTGGTGAAACTTACTCGCAAATTCGCTGGTCATCGGGTATTGGTATTGCCAGAGATGGTACTACAGGTCAATTTGCAGGAAGTGACGGGTCTTCTTTACCATTTACTTATGATGATATTTATGATGCAAAACACAATAAACATATTGCTCCACGTTTATCACACTTACCACGTCCACATACACTTGCTATGATACAAGGGTTAGTGGAGACAGATGGTAATGTATCTAGAGACAAAGAAGTTTCATTTTGTAATACATCAAAAGCACTTGTTGAAGGGATGAGATATCAATTACTGCGTCTTGGTATTCCAACTGCAGGCAATTGTAGAGTGCGTCAAAATGCCCATGTTGGGAAGAACTATGATGGGTCTACCATTCATTTCAATGGTGAAACTACCTATGATTTGCGCATTCCAGCAACAAAAGAACTCGCTACCATGATTGGTTGCAAACCTCTTACAAAATACAACTGGCTCACCATTGGCAATTTCATCTTTAGCCGCGTGAAAAAAGTATGTGACACTAAAGTCAGATCTATTGTTTGCGATCTTAAAGTAGAAGGGGCAAAATCTTACATGACTACTTCTGCTCTTGCCAGCAATGGTGGTAAACGCAAAGGAGCATTATGCTCTTATCTAGAGACTTGGCATTTAGATATCGAAGATTTTCTAGAGCTTAGAAAAAACACTGGTGATGAGAGAAGAAGAACACACGATATGAATACAGCAAACTGGATCCCAGATTTGTTTATGAAACGTGTGGAAGAAAATGGACATTGGACACTATTTAGCCCAAGCGATACCTCTGATTTACACGATTTATATGGGTCTGCTTTTGAAAAGCGTTATACACAATATGAAAAAATGACAGAAACTGGAGAGATCAAACACTTTAAAAAAGTAGAAGCTCTTACCTTGTGGAGAAAAATGCTATCCATGCTTTTTGAGACAGGACATCCTTGGATTACCTTTAAAGATCCTTCCAATGTTCGATCTCCTCAAGATCATGTGGGTGTTGTTCATAGCTCTAACCTGTGCACAGAGATACTGTTAAATACATCAAAGACAGAAACTGCTGTTTGCAACTTGGGATCTATCAACCTAGTAAGACATATGACAAGTAACGGTCTTGATGAGAAACGTCTTGCAAAGACAATAGAAACAGCTATTCGCATGTTGGACAATGTAATTGAGATTAATTTCTATCCAATACAAGAAGCTCTTAATGCAAATAGCAAACATCGTCCTATTGGACTTGGTATTATGGGCTTTCAAGATGCTCTTTATATGACTGGCATCCCTTATGCTTCTCATGAAGCGGTAGAGTTTTCTGACTATTCGATGGAAGTAATATCCTACTATGCGATTTTAGCATCTACAAAGCTTGCAAAAGAGCGTGGTACTTATGAGACATATAAAGGATCAAAATGGGATCGTGGTTTTTTGCCAATAGATACGATTGATCTTTTAGAAAAAGAAAGAGGACAAAAAATAGATATTGATCGCAAAGCTAGAATGGATTGGGAGTTAGTGCGTGAGCAAGTGAAAAAATATGGTATGAGAAACAGCAATTGCATGGCCATTGCACCAACTGCTACGATTGCAAATATCGTAGGCGTTAGCGCATCTATAGAGCCGACATATAAAAACCTGTATGTAAAATCCAATTTGTCTGGAGAATTTACTATTCCAAACACATACCTTGTAGATAAACTGAAAGAGCTGAATGTTTGGGATGATGATATGTTGGATGATCTTAAATATTATGATGGGTCCATATTAGAAATTGAACGTATCCCAGATGATGTAAAACAAATATTTCTCACCTGCTTTGAAATTGATCCTGACTGGGTCATTGCTTGTGGTGCAAAACGACAAAAATGGCTTGACATGGGACAATCTCTCAACCTTTATATGGCTGAACCAAGTGGTAAAAAACTGCATCAGATGTATATGGCAGCATGGAAGCAAGGATTAAAAACAACCTATTATTTACGCTCACTCGGAGCTACACAAATTGAAAAATCAACAACAGATATCAATAAACGGGGGCTTCAACCGCGTTGGATGAAAAATAAATCTGCTTCCAGCAATGTTACCGTTGATCGTGATAAGCCAAAAGCATGTTCAATCGGTGGAGAAGGGTGCGAAAGTTGTCAATAATTTAAAAAGGAATAATTTATGGAAACAATTGGAATTGAAAAAAGAGTAAAGGCAAAAGATAAACGATTAATTAATTGCACTCAAGTAGATGTGAACCAGCTCATGCCTTTAAAGTATCATTGGGCGTGGGAGCACTATCTCAATGGTTGTGCAAATCATTGGATGCCTACAGAAGTGCCGATGGCAAAAGATATCGAGCTATGGAAATCTGGCAAACTATCGGAAGGAGAACGTCTTCTGATCATGCGAAACCTGGGATTCTTTTCTACTGCAGAGAGCCTCGTTGGTAATAACATTGTGCTTGCTATTTTCAAGCATGTGACAAATCCGGAAGCTCGCCAATATTTGCTCCGTCAATCATTTGAAGAGGCTATTCATACTCATACCTTTCACTATATTGTAGAGTCGCTAGCCCTAAATCCTGGCGAGGTCTTTAACATGTATAATGAGATACCTGCTATTAAGGAAAAAGACGACTTTGAAATGCGTCTTACGCAATACATTGTGCAAGATACATTTAATACCTCTACCTTTGAAGGGGCCCAAAAATTCCTGGAAAACCTGATTGGATACTACATCATCATGGAAGGTATTTTCTTCTATAGTGGTTTTGCTATGATTTTATCGCTTCATCGACAAAACAA
>JACRBE010000026.1 GCA_016213235.1 Chlamydiales bacterium
AAATATCGGGCAACGATCCTCTATACTGCTCCTACAGCCATTCGTACGTTTATGAAATGGGGAGAGCAGTGGCCTTTGGGATGTGATCTTTCCTCTTTACGTTTATTAGGATCGGTAGGCGAGCCCATTAATCCGGAAGCATGGATGTGGTATTATACTCATATTGGACATAAAAAATGTCCTATTGTAGATACATGGTGGCAAACAGAAACAGGTAGCATCATGATTTCGCCTATTCCCAGTGTGACACCCCTTAAACCGGGCAGCGCAACGATGCCGCTTCCTGGTATTAGTGTAGCTGTTTTAAATGATAAAGGAGAGCCTACAGCCTCAGGTTATCTTGCAATCACATCTCCCTGGCCATCCATGTTACGAGGAATTCATGGTAATCCTGAACTCTATGAAAAGACTTACTGGAAAAAATGGAATCAAGCTGTTTATTTTACCGGAGATGGTGCTAAAGAAGATGAGGATGGTTATTTTTGGCTGATGGGTCGCGTAGATGATGTCATGAATGTATCTGGACATCGTATTAGCACCATAGAAATTGAAAATACGATGATAGATTGTACAGAAGTGGCAGAATCAGCAGCAATTGCTATTGCTCATCCTATCAAGGGACAAGGTATTGTAGTATTTGTTGTTTTGAAAGAAGGAGTTTATTTTCATACAACTTTAGAAAATAATCTCAAGCAACATGTAGTAAAAAAAATTGGAGCTATGGCAAGACCCGAGAGAATCATCTTTATTTGTGATCTTCCAAAAACACGTAGTGGAAAAATTATGAGACGTCTTCTTCGTGATATTGCAGAAGGGCGTATATTGGGAGATGTAACAACTCTCTCCGACCCCACGGTTGTTAGTGATATACGAAACAAGTATGAAGAAGATTAAGACTATCTGCGAAATAAGAAATCTTTTTGTGTATGGTAATACACATCTAATTGTTCAAGGATGTGGATAAATTAATCCATCGGGAGTCAAATGTTTTAAAAAGTCCTCATGGCATATATATATATGCGTTTTGACAATTGTTATTTTTAACATGCTTAATGTAAATGTGTTGTATTTATAGTTGATGGTAAATAACACCAAAAAATATCATTTCAATTAAAATAAAATATTATGAATATTATCTGTTTTCGTTTTTAACATAACTAGACGATCAAATCCGACTGCAACACCACAGCAGGCTGGAAATCCATCACGCAGGGTTTGTATTAATAAAGCGTCCATTTCAAAAGATTCTTTGCCTAGTTGTTTTCGCTTTAAATTGTCATGTTGAAATCTTCTAATAAGTTCGTTGCTATCTTGTAATTCTAGGTAACCATTGGCAAGTTCATACCCGTTATGATAAAGCTCAAAACGTTTTGCTACAGGAGGGGACTGTGATATATCGACTTGTGCAAGCGCTGCTTCTGATGCCGGAAAGTCATAAATAATAGTAAGAGCATTTTTCTCAAATTGTTTTTCCACAATTTCTGACCATACCAAATGCAATAATATTTGCTCATCCCAAGTTGCATTATAAGGGATATTCCAAGAGCTTAAGGCAGTTTGTAGTTGTACAAGGCCAATTGTTTTTACATTTGCAAAACGATGTAAAGCATCGTAAAAAGAGTATGCAATTCTCTTGGAATAATCAATAAATAAGGAGATAACTGCCACCGTCTCTTCAATCATCTCCTGAAAAGAAAATCCCAATCTATACCACTCCAACATCGTGAATTCAGGAGAATGCTTTTTACTGGTTTCTCCTTTACGAAAGACATGGGATAATTGATAAATGTCACCAATACCTTTCGATAACAGATATTTCATTTTATATTCGGGAGAGGTATGAAGAAAATATTTTGTATTGCCCGTTGGATAAAGCTCCATGGGCTCAATAAAAACATCGATCGTTGCATAATGACTAAGGGCTAAACAATCTACTTCCAACACACCTTGTTTTGCAAAGAAAGACCTCGTCTGTGCTAACATGTGAGATCTTTCTTTTAAAAAGGAAATATTAACTTGAGGAAGCATGAACTACCTATGATACCCTAGATACATACTCGCCAGTTCTTGTATCTACTTTGATTTTTTCTCCTTCTTCAACAAAGATAGGAATTTGTATTTTTGCACCAGTTTCTACAATTGCTGGTTTTAATACTCTACCAGAAGCTGTATCCCCACGTACACCAGGGTCTGTTTGTGTGATTTTTAACTCCATAAACGTAGGAGGAGCGATAGTTACAGCAGTTCCTTTATAAAAAATAACAGCATAAACGATATCTTCCAGTAACCATTGGACGTCATCACCAATTACTTTTAATGGAATACTTACCTGGTCATAAGTTGCATCATCCATGAAAACAATAGCGTCTTGTTCTTTGTAGAGCATTCTCATTTTTGCTTCTTCTACATCTGCAACATCTACTTTTTCACCAGATTTAAATGTTTTTTCTATGACTCTTCCCGTCATGAGGTGTTTTAATTTTGTTCTTGTAAATGCTTGCCCTTTTCCTGGTTTAACAAATTCTACATGAATAAGGGTGTAAGGTTCACTACTGATTTCAACTTTGATGCCTTGTTTAAATTCATTTGTACTAATTTGAGCCATGAGTTTCTCCTTTTGATTCCATCTAGTTTAAGGTGAAAAAAAGATTCTTTCAAGGAAAACAGTGTCAAGAAGTCGGACTGTGAATGAGGCCGTTGCTTATTGCGATAAGTTGGGTTAGCTGTATTTGTATTTGTGGAAGATCACCGATTTTAGATGACATATCGCTGATTGCATGATGAAGTCTAAAGACTTCATTAGATAACTCACCCCTGATGTCAGAGAGTTTTTTTCTCTCTAATCGATATTCTACCATAGTCTTAGCAAGATCTTTTCCAGTTTTACTTAACTTTCTTGTTTTTTCTTCGAGCATATGATCTATTTTTTCTAAATGTGTAAGTTTATCGCCTAAATCTTCTTTTAATTGACCAATGGTAGTCTGTAAATGTTCATTGACTCCCTCCAAATCGGATACTCCTTGTGTGAGCCGATCTATTTCATCATGTAATCTCTGTTTTTCTTCGTTTAAATCTATTATCTCCTGGCGCAAATCGTCAAGGCTAGAATTCAAATCTACTATTGTTTGATGGAGTGCGTCTATCTTGTCTTGTAGTTCTATATTTTCTTCTTTAAAACGTTTTGTTTGGTCCTCTAAGTCGTGATTGATATCTTCCAATTTTGTTAATTGAGCTCCTTGCTTGACTGTATGCAGGCTAACCCAGGAAGTAACACCAAGGAGGACAAAGGCTGCAGATACTACCCATAGTTGGGCAAATAAAAAACCAATACATCCAATGATACTAACTGCAATCGAGGTAATTAAAAGTATTTCTTGCCAATTTTCACAGCAATTATAATCTTTTACATCATCAATAGATGAAAAGATAAGATTAGATATCATTGATAAAGAGGGTATCGTATCCATAGGGAATTTTTCCTAAAATATGTAAAGAAAATATTAAGTAATATAATAAATAAAGATTTTTGGTTATAAAAAAAATAAACGGTAATAAAGATTCAAGCATGGAACATGGACATTTTAATCATAGATCTGGTAGAGACTTATACACCTCTGACGAAGCGAGATTTGGTGAAGAAATCACAGAGGAAAAATTTGCAATTGAAACATTAGAAAGATATTCAGGATCGGATCATAAGAATTATCAATCTAACCTATTAATAACAAATTTCCCAGAGTATGTAAATTGTTTTGCTAGAGAGCGCAATTTAAAGATCGATGAAGGAACGATGTTTAGGGTAGCTCATGATAAAAACGAGAGCATTACGATGCTCGATTTCAAAATTGGATCTCCGGCTGCTGCTCTTGTCGTTGATCTTTGTTCTTTTTTAGATATCAGAGCCTCTTTATTACTCGGGATGTGTGGAGGATTACGTAGACGCTATCATGTGGGGGAGTTCTTACTACCAGTCGCAAGCATTCGTGATGAAGGGACTTCAGACTATTATTTCCCAAAAGAAGTGCCTGCCTTAGCAAATTTTTTAATGCAGAGGGCGTGCTCAGAAGTCTTAGAACAAGAAGAAGTTGTCTACCATGTTGGCATCTCCTATACAACGAATATGCGTTTTTGGGAATATAAGGAGGACTTTCGAAGAAAGTTAATTGAAACAAAAGCACAGGCAATAGAAATGGAATGTGCTACACTATTTTCCGCTTCCTATCGCCGTCGATTAACATTGGGGGCTTTGTTATTGATTTCTGATCTTCCCTTAGATAAAAGAAAAGTGAAAACCAAAGCATCTTCACAAAAAATTTTTACTAATTTTATGCCAAAGCATATTGAGTTAGGTATTAAAATTATCCAAAAGGCACGTGAAATGCAAGCAAAGCGTATTAAAGGCGCCTACCATCGCAATGTGGGGGTATATAAAACAAAACACTTCCCACTCGATGAAGATTAAAAAAAACAAATTTTTAATCCCTTTTTCGGGTGATAATCTCTACTTGACTCGTATGCTTGGATGTGAGATCCTTTCTATCTTTAACACAATTTTAAGATAAAAATAATGACTCAAGTAAGAGAACATTGGAGCTCTCGCCTTGGCTTCTTGATGGCAGCCATTGGTTCGGCAATTGGCCTTGGCATATTATGGAAGTTTCCTTATGTGGTAGGTCAAAATGGGGGAGGCTTATTTCTCATTACCTATTTTATTTGCTTGCTTATTGTTGGACTGCCCCTGTTTATAGGAGAACTTCTCCTTGGAAGAGGTTCCCAAAAAGCAGCAGTATCTTCTTTTACAGAGATTGCAAAAGAAGGGCATCACTGGAAGATTGGGGGATGGCTTGGTGTATTAGCCTCTTTTTTAATCATGTCATTTTATAGTGTTATTTCCGGATATGGAATGAGCTACATTTTAATGTCCTTAAACGGTTTTTATAAAGGACTTGATGCTAGTCAAATTGCTGCTACTTTTGACACATTGTCCAAATCTGGCGACATCACAACATTTTGGCACTTTTTGTTTACCTTAATCACCATGGGTATTGTTTGCTCAGGAGTCAGAAAAGGTATTGAATACTGGGCTAAAATTATGGTGCAAATCTTGCTTGTTTTACTTGTAGGATTATTCATCTATAGCACAACATTGGAAGGCTTTCCTAAAGCAGTTGCTTTTATTTTTCAATTAAATCCTCAAAATTTCACAGTCAATAGCGTAATTGAAGCTCTAGGGCTCGCTTTTTGGACGCTTAGTATCGGACAGGGGATTATGATCTCTTATGGTAGCTATATGAAACCAACACAAAACGTGGTGAAAACGGCTGCTGTCGTTGGCTCTTCTGTAATAATAGCGGCCATTTTGGCAGCTCTCATGATTTTCCCCGTAGTATTTACCTTTGGTCTTTCCCCTAGTGCAGGACCAGGTCTTGTTTTTAAAACACTTCCTTTTTTATTTGCTCAATTACCTGGAGCAATGGTTATTTCTACTCTGTTCTTTACCTTGTTTGTCTTTACAGCGCTAACATCTGCTATTCCTTTGATTGAAGTAGTAGCTGCTAACTTGATGGAATTATATGGTCTATCTAGGGTTAAAGCGACTATTTGCGTTTCCATTGCAACATTTGTATTTGGAATACCAAGTGCATATGCTGCATCTGGAGGAGTCTTTGAAAATTGGGTGGCATTATTTGGAATGGACTTTTTGGAAACAGTAAATCAATTTGTTTCGATATGGGTAATCCCCATCTGTGGATTGATTACTTCCATTTTTATTGGATGGAAAATAGATAAAGATAGATTGAAAAAAGAATTCGAACTAGGGCAAGAGAGACCTAAACTATTTTTCTGTTGGAGATTTTTTGTAAGATATGTCGTGCCTTTCACTATTTTGATTATCATCTTACAAACGAGCGGTATATTGAGTTTTGAAGCACTGATCAAGGGAGGAAAATAGTACGTGAGAGAACATTGGAGTTCGAAATTAGGCTTTATTTTTGCAGCAATTGGTTCAGCAATTGGTCTTGGTGCTCTTTGGAAATTCCCTTATACAGTTGGACAAAATGGGGGAGGCCTCTTTTTAATTACCTATGTACTATGCATCATTGTTATTGGCATACCTGTTTTTATTGCGGAATTAATGCTCGGAAGAGCATCTCAACGCTCCTCTGTTGGAGCGTTTGCTATATTAAGTAATAATAGCTCTTTTTGGAAAATAGGGGGATGGCTCGGAGTCTTGTCTTCTTTTTTGATCATGTCATTTTATAGCGTAATTGCTGGATACGGAATGAGTTACGTTCTCATGAGTTTAAATGGCTTTTACATAGGACTGACAGAGCAACAGGTTAGTAGTGTCTATATGGACTTATTTACCTCTGGTGACATTTCCATTTTATGGCATCTGTTATTTACCTTGATTACGATGAGTATTGTGCTGTCAGGTGTTCGAAAAGGGATTGAGTTTTGGTCTAAGTTAATGACAAGAGCTTTATTTGTAATACTAATCGGTCTTTTTGTTTATTCTACAACGTTAAATGGCTTTAAAGAAGCGGCTCATTTTATTTTTTATCCTGATTTTGCAAACTTTAAATTTTCTTCTGCTTTAGAGGCATTAGGTCTTGCTTTTTTTACTCTTAGCTTAGGACAAGGGATCATGATCTCTTATGGTAGCTATATGAGAGATAAAGAAAGTATTTCTTATATGGCAGTCATTGTAGGATTTGCAGTAATTGCAGTTGCGATACTTGCTGCACTCTGTGTTTTTCCAGTTGTATTTACATTTGATTTTGCACCCAGTGCTGGACCAGGTCTTATCTTTCAAACAGTTCCGTTTTTATTTGCACAGCTTCCCGGGTCTATTATCATATCTACTATCTTTTTTATTTTATTTGTATTTACTGCATTAACATCAGCAATTGCATTTATTGAAGTAGTAGCTGCTAACTTGATGGAGCTTTTTCATTTGTCTAGAAAAAGAGCGGTTTATTTCACGTCGCTTTGCACCTTCGTATTTGGCATACCAAGTGCTTTAGCTGGTGCAGGGTGGATATTCCCAGAATGGTCATCTATTTACAAAGTCAATTTCTTAGAAACAATTGATCAACTTGTTTCTGTGTGGGTTATTCCGATCGGTGGACTTTTTACTGCTATTTTTGTGGGATGGGTGATGGATAAAAATATTGCCTATAAACAATTTATCCAACAAGCAAGATTCCCAAAGTTTTATCATTTATGGATGCTTGTTATTCGTTATTTAATACCCGTGCTAATTGTTTTAATTATTATGCAAAACAGCGGCATGATTAATTTTGATCAGATCTTTAAGAAAGCCTAACCCACTGGGCTTAATCAAAGGGAACTAGGCATTTTTATTCTTTTTTATTCTCATTTATAGTAACATCCTTCGCAAAAAAGGGGGGTAAATAAAATGGAACCTACTTCAGGCAGATCGCACCTGTCAATAACAATCACATATCCTTCCATTAGTTCTTCAGATAAAATGACAGAAGCAGTTTCGCTAGCTGGGGATTTGTTAGAATCGATCGATCCTGCTCTGTATTCCAGCTTGAAAGGAGATATTTCGTTTAAATTAGATGCTTCTTCTATTGATTCCTTTTGTGTAAGAAGCTTTGGATCAATTGGTAGTATGCCATCTAGTTCTTCATCTGTGCCAGATGAAGGCGAAGATATAAGGCTTCCCCCGAATGTAATCAGGCTGTTCACGGAAGGAAAAAAACCTGTTATTTATTCTATTTATCAGCAAATAGAGACTCTTTGTTTTGAAATTAGTTGTGCGCCGGAGGTAGAAGGTCTTAGTCTCAAGTATCTTGCAAAAATCCGCAGTATGTTATGTACAATACAACAGATACTACGTGCATTGACAATAGAGGGTCATTGCAACCCTCATGATATGGATGAGTTAATCCGATCCATGGACGGGTCATCACCGGATGAGTACAGGGCGTTTCAAGAAATATCAAACATGTCGAAAGCAGGGGATCATTGCGACCCCCATGTCATGGGTGATTTAATCCGAGCAATGGGGTCGGTACCATACGGTGAGTTCGAAGCGTTTCAGATACTAAAGAATCGACTAGTTAAATTGCAACAGGAGATCACGGTGGTATCGCGTATCTCAAGTATTGCAAGGTCCTTATTATGTATTACAACTTCTACACAAGTATGCGGCGTCATGACACAAATAAATGAAAGTCGTTTGGATCTGGTTGGAAAAAAGGGAGAGGATAATTAATGGAAACATCAAGTCATGTCAGAACACATTCTACGGCGGAAGATGTAGAATTACGAATTTTTACACCAAGAGACCGTGTATCTTCTGTGGATTTAAAGTCACGATTTTGGAGATTGGAATCATCTTCTCCCACATCAACTATTTCTAATTATCCAGATCCTATCCGACTTTATTTTGAGCGGGTAGCTGCAATGAGTAGTCCTTTTATTTCATCTCCTCCACTGGAAACTAGGACTCTAGAACTACGTTGCACTCCCATTGGTCTCGAACCTGTACATGTTGATTTCAAGACGCTTACTACGCAATTAATGACGCTGTTCAATGAAGTAATATTAGATCAGATTAAAGAGTTAATAGAAGAGGGCTTTATGATGTCTGTGCAAGGACATCTAATACCACCAAAAGGGTTGGATAGGGCTATTATTATACCGGATAGTATTGTATTTGAATCTAGTTATCTAAAAGTCACACATCATTGTTATGCTATACTAGAGGTACAGCTCCGTGTTTTTCAAAACCGATTAGAGGAAATTGTTAGAGACGGACACCCTCAGCTAGAACCGGCTTGTATTCTTCTTGCTACCTTACAATCATGCTTGGCATTAGGAGATATGGAGCTTTCATCTCTTATAGAACAAATAGATAGGATTTTAAAAGAGCATTCTGATTTGTCTGAATCTTTTATACCACTAGCAGATCAAATAGGAGCAGCAACGAAAATAGCAGAAATAGCACAAAGCTTGCTTACTATAACAAACGCAATAGAAATAAAAGGGCAAATACTTAGTGATAGGGTATTAACAAGAAGCGCTAGTTTCTGTACGACGGAACTTCCTGGATCACCTGTAAATGTTGCTGCGGGATTAAAATCGGGTAGCTCCTCTGTTGTCATACCGGTAGCGCAATCTGCATTAAAAAGATAAAATGTTATTTTCCTATAGTAACAATTTAATTAGAATACTATAAAAAATAAAATGGTTTTTTATCTTTCTTTACATTAGTATTGTTGCACAACAAAAGGGAAGTTATATGGAATATTTAAATACAACAACAACTCACTCAACTGCTGGGACGTTGTTTGTTTGCAACTCATTAAATAGTGGAAATCCTCGATCTCATTGGCATGTAGGTCGACGTAGCATTGATGGAACTTCAGTGGCATATAAGATAATACCAATAGATAAACAATCTTCTACCGAGGCTGGTGGCTGTAGCGCTCATACGGGAGAAGATTCAATGCTATTCAGAGTAGCGACAGCAAGAGATTCTGTTTTTGCACCATCACGTGGTGGGGATACATCAAGTAGCAGAAGACCAGGATTGGCTGATATAGAACCTTCTCCAGATTTGCACGGTCATGTCTTTGGACAAAGTTCTCCAGGATTTGGTACTACAAGAGGAGCCTCTACCCGTGTTGATGGCTGTAGCGCTCATACGGGAGAAGATTCAATGCTATTCAGAGTAGCGACAGCAGGAGATTCTGTTTTTGCACCATCACGTGGTAGGGATACATCAAGTAGCAGAAGATCAGAATTGGTTGATATAGAAGATTGTCATCGTCCTTTAGAACCTTCTCCATATGGGAATTTTCGTAGGATTGAACAAGCAGTTGGAGATCGTATACGATTAGAGACTCATGATGGCCGTTCTTATTTTATGAATAGTAAAGCTGAGTTTTATGAAGACTCGGAGGTTAGAAGAATAGATCAACGCGACATTCTTGATGCTTTATTAATCATATTTGGAACACTTATTAATGAAAGCATGTTGCAAGAAATGATAAGACATGATCATCCTACAATGAAGGTTCGATTTGACTTCAACAAAGAAATGCCCAGAATATCGTTTACTAGTGATATTTCTAGTGATGCGCGACTCTATAGTCCTTACGATTGTCATAAATCGGCTATAATGGATACTCTAGATACAGATGAGCAATTTAAAGCAGCATGGCTCAAAACACGAGAGATTATTACCGCACGATACAGTACTAGCACTATTGTTGGTTTGATTGTTTCTGCAAACAAGAAGTAAAGCACAAACATAATCTGTGAGCTCAAACCATCAAAAGACTAAAAGCCCTCTTTTATTCTTTTGATGGTGATTAGCTCGATCTCTTTCGGAGAAAGACCGGGAGGTATTAAAAATGATTTTTTCTCTATTTCTTTCTTTGATTGTTTTTCTACATGAAGGCTATGCTTGTCATATTTTAAACTAATAATATGCTCCATTGCAGCAAATATCCTGATTCTAGATAAATGATACAGCCACATCACAGGATCCGGTGCTTTACCAAAACGATCTGTTATTTCCATTAAAATAAGATCAACCTCTTCTACTGTAGAAGCTTCTCCTAAACGATGGTAAATTTCTAGTCGAATAGAAGCATCATCAATATAGTATTCTGGTAGTTTTGCATCAAAGGTGCATTCGATTTTTGTTTCATTAAAACTAGCGCTTGTGTGATTTTTGATTGCTTCAATCGCTTTTTTAAGTAGCTTACAATACAAATGAAACCCAACAGTAGATACATGTCCGGATTGTTTTATTCCTAAAATATCACCAGCACCTCTAATTTCTAAATCCCTCATGGCAAGTTTCATACCACCACCATAACCGGAAGCCTCAACAAGTGCTTGAAGACGTTTTTGAGAAATTTCAGGAAGCTCTCGATGTTTTGGAGTGAGAAAATAGGCATAGGCTGTTTTATTCCATCTACCAACTCGCCCTCTTAATTGATATAGGTCTGCCACTCCAAAATGGTGTGCCTGGTCAATTAAAATAGTATTAGCATTTGGAATGTCAATACCATTTTCAACAATAGATGTTGCTACTAAAACATCAATTGATCCACTTTTAAAGTCATGAAAAATTTGGTCAATTCGATCAGCATCCATCTGCCCATGAACAACTGCCAGTTTTACTTGAGGAATAAGTTTTTGTATCTCTTCTGCAATGCCAAAAATAGACTCCACGCGATTATGAATAAAGTAAACCTGTCCATCTCGAGAGAGTTCTCTTAAAATAGCATTTTTTATGATGTCGTTTTCCTTTTCACAAATGATCGTCTTAATTGGCAAACGGTCTTGAGGAGGAGAGTTAATCACGGACATGTCTTTAATATTGATCAAAGACATGTAAAGTGTTCTTGGTATTGGGGTAGCAGTTAGAGTAATACAATCTACACCTGTCTTGATTCTTTTCAGTTTTTCTTTTGCTCGCACCCCAAAGCGCTGTTCTTCATCGATAATGATAAGACCAAGGTCTTTAAAAATGATATCTTGGCTAAGTAAGCGATGAGTCCCAACTAGAACATCAATCTGACCATTTGCTACTTTGCCTAATATTTGCTCACACTCTTTTGGCTTTTGAAAACGAGATACAATGCCTACTTTTAGAGGAAAATTTTGCATCCTTGATTTAAACGTATCATAATGTTGCATAGCAAGGACAGTAGTAGGAACTAAAACCGCAACTTGCTTGTTGCCATCGCTCACTGCTTTAAATGCAGCTCGCATGGCAACTTCTGTCTTACCATAGCCTACATCACCACAAATTAAACGATCCATCGCTTTATCGGAGCACATATCTTGTTTGATAGCGTCAATGGCAAGCAGCTGATCGTCTGTTTCTACATAGGGGAATTCTTCTTCAAACTCTATCATATCTATGCTATCTTCAGGATAAACAATGCCACCTTTTGCTTCTCTTTCTGCCTGTATTTGTAATAGATCTTTTGCATAACCAATAACCGCCTGGGTAGCCAGTTGCTTTGCTTTTGCCCACTTTGTTGTTCCTATTTTATGCAGCGATGGTTTTTCGTGCTGAGCCCCAATATATTTACTGACAAGATGAGCTTGTGAAGCAGGTACAAATAATTTAGAGCCTTCTGCATATTCAATAATTAAAAACTCAGAATCCATCCCCAAGTGGTTTTTTTGTTTCTCAACACCCAAATACTTGCCAATACCGTTGTGAAAGTGAACAACAAAGTCCCCAATTTCTAACTGATGAAATTCAGACACAGGAGTATGATAGGTGGATCTCCATTTTTTTCTACTCACTTTGTAGCGCTGCGTAAGATCGATATAACTAATAACAACAAGATTTAAATCACGCATTGCAAAACCAGAGGATAAATATCCATCTACGAATTGTGTGTTTTTAGGCCTAGTTGGTATCCAGGCAACCATTTTATTTCTTTCCGTCTCATGCTCGGATACTAAAAATAAGTGGATACTGGAATCTGCTATTTTTTGGACGCCAGCCCCGATCTGTTGTTTTTGAATTTCTATCGTGGGAGATGTAAAAGAGAAAAAATCAGCTAAGCTATCAAAAGGATGGAACATGCGGTTTGTTTGCAGTTGCATACCAAACATTTCAAAAGAAATTGCTTCTAATGGATTATCACCACTGAAAAATTTTCTACCTATTTTTCTTTCCTGTATTGTTTCTGATAATTCTTCCACAGGATTTTTAGACCAAAACATACGAAAAGCGAATTCTTTTTTCCAAAAGTCATCAAAGGATAACATCCACTTAGACTTATAGCCTGCCATTCCTTTTAAAGAAGTCAACGTGTCCTCAATAGAGAGAAGATCATCGAAAATAACAACAGGTTTTTTATTAAAGTAGTCCATGAAAAAGACACTATCCTTTTCCAGTAATGACAGTTCATTTGCTGGACATAGGTGAAAAATGGAGGTTTTATCCATTGATTTTTGACTTTGAGGATCAAAAATTTTGATCTGTTCAATATCATCACCAAAAAAATCAAGACGATATGGGTGAGGGGAGTTCAAAGGAAAGATGTCAATAATCCCACCTCTAACTGCATATTGTCCTTTATCATTTACGAGTGATGCTTTTTCATAACCAAGAGCGATTATCTGTGATATTAAGTGTTCAAATCCTATAGAGTCTTGAGCTCTTATTACCAGATAAGAGCTAGCAAGTAAATGCCTGCTCGGAACCTTTTGTAATACCGCCTGAAGTGAACATAAAATAATGGGTGGAGTTGTAGCGGAAGCGATTTCATTTAATACATCAAATCTCTTACCGACAATATCATGGCTAGGTAAAATTTCTTCCCCTGGTAGTACTTCCCAAGCGGGGAACTCTATGATGTGATCAGAAAAGAATCTTAAATCATCATATAACCTGTTTTCCCTATTTCCTGAAGTAATCACAATAATAGGAGATTTTAATTCCTGATGCAAAAAATGAATCATTAAAGCTTTTGGAGTATCCCATACATCTTCTAGCAAAATCGATGATTGTTCTTTTACGATTTTTGCAAGTTTAACAAAAAAAGGAGATACTCCAATTTGATCTAACACAGTTCACTCACTAACTTTTTAAACGTCTCTATTACCAAGGGGAGCTGTTTTGGATTTTTACCACCTGCTTGAGCTAAGTCGGGCTTGCCTCCTCCTGAACCTTCTACAATTGGTGCTAGTTGTCTAATCAACTCACCAGCTTTGATGCCTTTTTGTTGCAAATCTAAGCTAACTTTAATTAGTAGTTGGCATCGATCATTATCTTTAGTAGAGAGAAATACTATACCTGAATGGAGCTTGTCCATCAATTGATTTCCTACTAATAGTAATTGTTTTGCGTCTAGTTCTGTGTTTTTTGCAATAAACGAAATATTTCCTACTTTTTCTTTATATTGAAATAGCTCATTTGCAGTAGCAAATGCTTGCTGTTGATGGAGGATGTCTAGTTCTTGTTTTAATTTCTTTTGCTCTTCTAGTAGCTGAGCCATACGATCGCTTAATTTGACTGGTTGTGTGCCAAGGAACTCACAAAGATGATGGAGCACATCTTCCCCTTCATAGATGAGATTCAATGCTTCAAGACCACATACGGCTTCAATTCGGCGAACGCCAGCGGCAACAGAAGCTTCTTTTTTAATTTTGAATAGACCGATCGTTGCAATATGTTTTAAGTGGGTGCCTCCACACAGCTCTTTTGAATACCCCCCCATGTCTACCACTCTTACTTTATTGCCATACTTGTCTCCAAAAAATTGCTTGATTTCGGGCATTTTTTGAGCTTCTTCATAAGATAATTCAAATGTATGTACAGTAGCATCATCTTTAATCTTTGTATTAATTAAGACTTCAATATCTCTTAACTCTTCTTTTGTTAATGCTTTATGGTGATTAAAATCAAATCTCAAGTAATTAGTTTCTACTAAAGACCCGGCCTGTTTTATATGAGGGCCAAGCACGTTATTAAGAGCAAAATGTAGCAGGTGTGTTGCGCTATGATAGGTTGCAATTTCTTTTCTTCTTTTCTCATCTACAAAAGCAGTGATAGGTTCTCCTACAAAAAAGGTTCCTTTAGTTACTTTGCCTATATGGGTAATTACATCCGTAAAAGGAGCCATGCAGTCCGTAACATTAAATTCTGCACTGTGATGTCTGATGTGACCGTGATCTGCAACTTGTCCCCCTTTTTCTGCATAAAAAGGCGTTTTATTTAGCAGAAGAAGACCCTCTTCACCTTCTGTTAAAGTAGAGACAAATTCCCCATTTTTAATCATGGCCATGATGGTAGCATCATCACTAAGTAGATCATATCCGGTAAATTGACAGATTCCATGTTCTTCTACATATTTACTAAATGTTGTTTGATTGACCTCTTGGGATACTTTACCCTGAGCTTTTCTTGATCGTTCTTTTGCCCCTTCTTCCAGCAGTTCATAAGATTCTAAATTCACAGTAACATTTGCATCTTTTGCAATAAGCAATATCTCTTCTAAAGGAAAACCATATGTATCTTTTAATTTAAATGCATCTTCACCACTAATTTGTTTCAAGGCGCTACTTTCTGCTTTTTCCATGATGTTTTGTAAAATATTACCACCACGTTTTAGTGTCCTGATAAAATTTTCTTCTTCTGTGTAAAGAATTTCTTCTATTCTTGTTTGTGCATGCACTAGCTCCGGATAATCTTCTCCCATACAACTAATTAGGGTTGGTAGTAGCCTTCCTAGAAATGGTTGATGAATTTCTAACATTCTGGCGTACCGCACCGCTCTACGAAGAATTTTTCTAAGAACATAACCCCGTTCTATATTGGATGGTTGAGCTCCATCTCCGATTGCAAAGGCAAGGGAGCGGATATGATCAGCAATCACATGAAATGCAGGAGCCAGATGATGATCATCTTTATTGTATTTTTTATGAGAAATGCTCTCTACTTGTTTAATTAATGTTTTTAAAATATCTGTTTGAAAGACAGTATTCACTCCCATTTTTAAAGCCATGATTCTTTCAAGACCCGCACCGGTATCAACACAGGGTTTTGGTAAACAGCTCAACTCTCCATTAGCACTGCGGTTGAATTGCATGAATACAAGATTCCAAAACTCAAAGAAACGCTCGCCTGTAGGGTCATCTTTTGGGTTAGTTGCTTGATGAAAAGCAGATCCTCTATCATATAAAAGCTCTGTACAAGGCCCACAAGGGCCTGTATCTCCCATGGCCCAAAAGTTGTCCTTTTCTCCAAGTCTTACAATTCGTTTTACACTAATATGGGATTTCCACAGCTCAAAAGCCTCATCGTCTTTTTCAAAGACAGATACCCAAATTTTATCTGGATCAAATTCAAATACTTTTGTGGATACTTCCCATGCAAATGCAATCGCCTCTTTTTTAAAATAATCTCCAAAAGAAAAGTTCCCCAGCATTTCAAAAAATGTCAAATGCCTTGTGGTATGTCCTACGTTATCGAGGTCATTATGTTTCCCACCTACCCGGATACATTTTTGTGCAGTGACAGCTCTTGTATAGTCTCGTTTTGTTTTCCCAAGAAAAACATCCTTAAACTGATTCATACCGGCATTGTTGAAAAGTAGAGTTGGATCATCATGAGGAACCACAGAAGAGGAGGAGACATGACGATGATTATTTGATTTGAAATAATCAATAAAATTTTTTCTGACGTTTTTTGATGACATAAAAAAGGTTTTTCCTTGATTTGATTGTACATAGAGGATTAAAAATAATAGAAAAATGATTGAAAATCAAGGGAGCAAACGCAGATGGATGGGGAACTGAAAAAGAATTTAGAAAAAATAGCTAGTACCATTCGACAACTTTCTATTGAGGCAGTACAAAAAGCAGACTCTGGCCATCCTGGGTTGCCGCTTGGGTGCGCAGAAATAGGAGCATATCTTTATGGTTATTTACTAAATCATCATCCGGCGCATTCATCATGGAGTAATAGGGATCGTTTTGTGTTGTCAGCAGGACATGGATCTATGTTTTTATATTCTTGTTTGCATCTAGCAGGATTTGATGTGTCTCTTGATGAAATTAAACGATTTAGACAACTCAACTCTATCACACCAGGACACCCAGAATATGGTATGACAGATGGTGTGGAATCAACGACCGGTCCTCTAGGGCAAGGGATTGGTAATGCAGTTGGCCAGGCGCTTGGTTTTAAAATTTTAGCAGAAAAATTCAATACGTCTGAGCACAAGATTTTCAATAATAAGATTTATTGCCTTGCGGGAGATGGTTGTTTAATGGAGGGTATATCCCATGAAGCATGTGGACTTGCCGGGCATTTAAATTTAAATAATTTTGTCTTAATCTTTGATTCCAATAGAGTTACTCTCGATGGCCCTCTCCCAGATAGTGGATCCGATGATATTGCGATGCGATTCAAATCATATGGGTTTGATGTTTTTGAAATGGACGGACATAGTTTAGATGATATAGAGCGTACCTTCATGCAATTTGAACTAGATCAGAAAAAACCTGTCCTTGTTATTGCACATACGATCATTGGTAAAGGATCTCCAAATAAAGCCGGTACATATAAAGTGCATGGGTCGCCACTCGGAGAAGAAGAACTTGAATTAACAAAAAAAGCACTTGGTCTTCCAGATGAGGCCTTTTATGTGCCTCAAGCTGTAACAACATTTTTTGCTGCAAAACAAGAGAAAGACAGAGAAAAAGAAGGTAAATGGAATAAGATCTTTGAAAGCTGGAAAGTAGCAAACCCGTCATTATACCAAGAATATACCATGATGGTAGAGAAAAAAATCCCTCCAAATTTCGAAGAAGAGTTAAAAAAGTTGGAAATCAAAGCTCCTCTTGCCGGAAGAAATGCCTCACAAACAGTATTAAATAAAATAGGCAAACAGCTTCCTTACCTTTATGGAGGATCTGCGGATTTATCTGGTTCTGATTGTACAATGATGAAAGATTTTTCACTCATTGCTCCGAGTGATTTTAAAGGAAGAAATATCAAATATGGCATCAGAGAATTTGGAATGGCAGCAGTAGCCTCAGGACTTTATCAAACAGGATTAATACTTCCTTTTATCGGTACATTTTTAACATTTTCTGATTACATGCGAAATGCTATTCGCCTTGCTGCTCTGTCGCATTATCATGTTGTATATCAATTTACACATGATTCGATTTTTCTGGGAGAAGATGGTCCAACGCATCAACCTGTAGAGCATTTGGCATCACTAAGAGCTATACCCGATTTACATTTGTTTAGACCGGCAGATACTTTTGAGGTAAAAGGAACCTGGCTAGAAGCTCTAAAATTTAAAGGGCCTACAGCCATTGTATTAACAAGACAAAAACTTCCAGATATAGAGACAGATAGAGGATCTTTTGCGGAGACTGTTGGAAGAGGCGCGTATATTGTCCGTAAAGAGACGGGAAAAGCAGACTTTGCTCTATTTGCCAGCGGATCTGAAGTGTCTCTTGCCATGAATGTAGCAAAAGAATTAGAGAAAGTCGGTAAACGTGTCAGAGTAGTTTCCATGCCTTGTTGGCAATTGTTTGAAAAACAAAGTGACGAGTATAAAAAAAGCGTTGTAGGTGGAGACCTAGGGATTAGGGTCAGCATTGAGGCAGGAGTGAGCCTTGGGTGGCATAAATGGGTAGGCCCTTTTGGTATTACCATTGCCGTGGATCGATTTGGAGCTTCTGCTCCAATGAGCGATCTTGCGCAAGCATATGGCTTTACCGTAGATGCTATCCTACATCGGTTACTTACATGAACACTCTTTTACTAGATGCGCTTGCATTAAAGAACAAGAAGCGTCCCCCTGTCTGGCTTATGCGCCAGGCAGGAAGATACATGCCAACATATCAGCAAATCAGAGCAAAAACATCACTGCTTGAAATGTTTCATCATCCGGGTATCATCGAGCAAGTAACCATGCTTCCTATTGAAATATTGGATGTAGATGCGGCGATATTATTTTCTGATATCTTGCTTCCTTTAGAATGTATAGGCTTGAATGTATATTATCCAAATGGTGGTGGCCCTTATGTAGAGCCTCTCATTACAGCAGATAGTTACCCAAAGCAAGAAGATGTTTTACGGGTACAAGAGGTGTTGTCGTTTGTATATACTAGTATTACAAATCTCAAAAAGAGGCTTAATGTTCCCTTGATTGGATTTGCCGGAGCTCCTTTTACTACACTTACCTACGCGCTGGAAGAAAAGGGAAAGCATGCGCAGTTTACCAATACAAAGTCTTTTATTAAACATTATCCGGTGCTGCTGCATCAGTTATTAAATCTGCTGACAGAGGTGATTATTGAACACCTAAAACTGCAAATTAAGGCTGGTGCTGATGTAGTACAAGTATTTGATTCATGGGCCGGAGAATTATCTGCATCAGAGTTTCTTGAGTTTTCCCTGCCATATTTAGAGAAAATCGTGGATGCAATAAAGCCTACCAATATCCCTATTATTATCTTTGCGAGAGGCTCTTGCACTTATGCTAAAGAAATCGCATCGATTCATCCTAATGCTATCAGCCTGGATTCTACATTACCTGTCTGGGAAATAAGAAAAAAATTGGGAAAGCAGATTGCTTTGCAAGGCAATATCGAACCAATGCTGCTTTTTGAGAGTATAGATACCATAGAAAAGCAGGTCAACCTCCTAAAGCAGCAAATGAAAGGCGATAAAGGCTTTATCATGAATCTTGGTCATGGTGTACTACCAGGCACAAACCAAGATCATGTAAGAGCTTTTGTGCAAGCAGTGAAATCTGTTTAAGAACCTATAATCTCCTTAAAAGAAGGGCTGCAAAGGTTAGAACCACTTGTTCAGACTTG
Organism: Chlamydiales bacterium; assembly: GCA_016213235.1. Lineage (GTDB taxonomy): Bacteria > Chlamydiota > Chlamydiia > Chlamydiales > JACRBE01 > JACRBE01. The sequence goes on from JACRBE010000026.1 coordinate 19,363, forward strand.
TGTTAAGCTCGCCTAAATGATATCTGGTTAAACAGATTCGCCACTTTATCCCTCGTCACCATCGTTGCATACCTCATCCTCTTCTGTTGCAGTGGGCATCATTAATTCCGCCGCTTGTGAATATGCATCACGCATGATTGTTTCACCACTTATAGACGAACGATCAACAGATGCTGTCAAAAGAGGTTGTAGTTTTTCCTCAATAGCTTGATGAAAGGTTGTTATCACATCATCCGATGTATTACTTAAAAGCCCTCTGTACTCAAAATAACGTTGAAGATTATCTTCTTGCGACCAAAAACAGTGCATCATTGTAGCGTTAGAAAATAATGTTAGTTCTTGCTCCGTCCATTTAACATCAACTGCCCTTAGATAATTATTTGGATCAACATGACATCTGCAGTGATCCAAAAAAGGCATTACTCCAGCCTTCCTTGGTTCTATCTCGACTTTCTCTAGTCTATTTTGTAACGATGGTACGTCGTCATCTGCTTCCATCCCTACATCACCCTCTATTGAAGACTCTCCAGGTTCAGTGGCAGCGCCATCCAGAGCCTCCATGATTTGTTTCATGAAATCATCAATCACTGAAAATGCAACAGGCTTAACTATTTTTATTCTCTGTTCTACTGTGGATATCATGTGGTCGGTGTACAAGGCGTCTGCCCCTATATAGTAGAGCACAGTCTTTTGTATATCTTTAACGCATTCAATTATTGTTTCCATTTCTGAATGCGTTACCTCACGCGATATCAACTGAGTCAGATCCTTTTCACGAATATCTGATAGATCCTCTAGTGAGATGTCAATCTCTCTGAAATACTTTATAATTGTCGGAGAAAATCCTGTTGTGGGTGGAATCCAAATGCTGTCATGAGGAATCACCTGTTGTGTGTCAGTATCAACATATTGGGTAATCGTAGATTCAGCATATACATCAGCAAGTTGTCTAATGCTTCTACTAAGCAACCAGACTCCCCATGTTAGGTCTTCTATAGCCTTAACCTCGAACTCTCTTTCACAAAATTCTTGACTACATTCCAAGCAATTTAATGGGAGTAAAATAATCCCAATGATTTGTCTCACTACACCTTCAATTAAATTAGCAACACCAAGTGTCATTGCCGGAAGAACAAAACCGACTCTCTTATATAGAGGAGGCTCAAATTCTTCTCTCCCCGTTTCAACAAATAAAGCATGTTCTTGCTCATCTTTTTGCTCAAGATCAACTGTTCCGGTAACAATACAACTAAGATCTCTCCAATCTAACATGGGTTTTGTAATATATTCATTTAAATAATTCATAAAAACCTAATTTAATTAGTTTAACTTGCTTGCATTTTACTTTGTTTCAAGAATTAAATAACAGAATTAAAAAAATATATAACGCCCTTTCAACCGCGATGTGCAACAAGATGAGTAAAAAATAAAATAGGCCAGATGAATAAAATCTCTTAGTAGTTTTTACGAGACAACCCTATAGCTATAGGCACCTGACCTATGAGCAAAGGTGTCAAATTTATATTTTAAAAAAGCAACAATCCATCAGTCGAGATTATAAAAAACATTTAATAAATATTTTAATATTTATATTTTAAAATAAAACGGCTATAATTATGCCAGTTTTTAATAAAAATAATATAAAGGAGTATGTAAATGATTTATTTAGGAAAAACTTCACCATTATCTAGTCAAATGGATATTGAAAACGAGGATGTAGTAGAAAAGCCTAGCTCTAAAGGTGTTACGGCAAAAGTGGCTGGTTTTGTAGCATCTATGGTTAAACTATTCAAACCAAAAATAGGGTATAGTCCTGTGAGGCAACAAGTCTCTATCTCTGATGATAATGAGGACGCAACACGGTCATTGTTCGAATAATAATTAATCGAATCGTTTTTCATGGTCGATAATAACATATCGACCGTGAAACATTCACCATTTTACCAAAGGAGGCATGGAGCATAAGATTGCTTCGGGATTCCCTCCGGACAAAAATCCAAATTTTGTTCCTCGATCATAAAGCAGGTTAAATTCTGCGTAATGCGCTCTAAGCTGCAGTTGCTTTTCTTTTTCATCTACATGATATGGCATATGGATGCGACGCTCATAAATAGGTAGCGTAGCCGGTAAAAAGCTATTGCCAACTTTTTTCCACATCGCAAGATCCTGTTCAAAATTATCCGTATGATAATGATCAAAGAAAATACCTCCAATCCCACGCTCTTTATTCCAATGTTTAATAAAGAAATATTCTTTTGCATTTTGAGAGAATTGATTATAAAGAGATGTCCCAAGAGCTGCTTTAGCGGTAAGGTGAAAGTGAGAGGTATCTTCTTCAAAAGGAAAACCCATGGGGGTTAAATCATATCCACCACCAAACCATTTTTCTGTAGAGGTTTCAATGTAGCGGATATTAAAATGAACAGTGGGAGCATAGGGATTATGCATATGTGTAATTAAACTAATGCCTGTTGCGTAAAAAGGACCGGAGCCATCACTGCCGGGAAAGTTATCTCCTCTAACTTCTGAAAAATTGACGGCTGCTTTTTCAAATACATCGCCACGCAGTACTGCCATTTCGCCACCACCACCATTTTTATGGTTCCATTTTTTCTTTATAAATTTTTTAGAGGGCTCAAATGTTTCGAAAGCCTGGATAATTTCTTCTCTTAATGTTAATAAATAATCGATCATATATCCTCATCTAGTTATGAAACGTATTGGAATTATTGGGGCCGGTATAACAGGCCTTAGCATAGCATGGTATTTGCAAAAAATCTACCCAAATGCACAGGTTATCCTTTTTGAAAAAACAAACCGTGCAGGTGGCATGATAGCAACTATGCAGGAAGAATTTTTTTTCGAAAAAGGCCCCCGTACGTTTGATTTAGGTAGATGTAAGCATTTAATTTCTCTAATTAATGAGCTTGGCCTTGATAAAGAGATAATATTATCAAATCGTGATGCTCATAAGAGATACATTTACACAAATAATAAACTCTATTCCATCTATCGCAAGATCCATCTTGCTTCTGCCATTTGTCATGATTTAACAGCAAATAGCTGCTTAGAAGAAGATGAATCAGTTGCATCGTTTTTTAATAGGCGACTTGGGAAAAAAAACACAGCAAACATTATCGATCCATTTGTTACAGGTATTTATGCAGCAGATATTCATCGGTTATCTATGAAAAGTGCTTTTCCATCACTATTTGAAGCAGAAAAAAAATATGGTAGTCTGTTAAAAGCTTTTGTTAAAAAAGAGAAAACAAAAGGGAAAAAAGGATTGTTTACTCTTAAAAATGGGCTCTGTTCTTTGATAGAAGCACTATCTAAGCAATTTCCCATTATGTTTGATTCAGATGTTCGTATCAACAGGTGCTCTAATCAAGTGATTATTATTAACAAGGGACAAGAGTTTTGTTTTGATCACTTATTTGTTACATGTCCACTTTCGGAAGTAAAACAGTTATTTCCACAAGTACAAAATTATGACGAGCTGTGTTACGTCCCCATTGTATCGGTAAACGTTGGGTATCATGAGGCGAAACTTTCCAAAATAGGGTTTGGATATTTGGTGCCATCACATGAAAAAGAAGATATCTTGGGTATTATTTTTGATTCTTGTGTATTTCCTTTGCAAAGTAGGGATAAGCTAAGGCTAACAGTGTTGCTTGGTGGCGCAAATAAGATGGATATATTACACGCCAGCGATGAAGAAATAACACGCATCGTAGCAAAAACTCTAAAGAGACATTTAAATCTTCCTATGCCGGATTATTTATGTATCAATAGGTATCCAAGAGCTATTCCTCAGTATCCCCTAGGGCATGATAAGAAAATAAATAAGTGGCTTGAGGCTGCTAAAGAGGAGTATTCATCTGTTACATTTGTATCGAATTTTATTAAAAATCCATCTGTAAATGGAAGAATACAAGAGGCAAAGTATGCAGTGGACGCTTTGCAAAGATTGTCTCATATTGTTTTATAAGCAAGAGGCAATTTCCAGGAAGATAGATAGTGTATGAGATAGTCTAAATCTTCTTTTGTGTGAGAGGATTGTACAATTACTTTAATTACCGGTTGATTGCCATCTACACAAATCATCAAACAAAAAATGTGGTGTTCCAGTAAGTAATCATACAAGAGCTTAGCCTCTTCTTTGTTATCAAAAAAGATTGGTATGATGTGAGAGGAACAAGTGCCAATTGTAAATTCTCTTTCTTTCAGCATACGACGTAAATAAATAGCATTTTTTTGTAGTTTTTGCCGCTCTGCATCCATATCGGGGATAATGTCTAAGATAGCATCAATAGCTCCAAGGTTTGCGGGAGGCAGTAAATGCATAGCAGGGATATCGGTGGATAGTTCAAATAAAGTCTCTTTTAGAGGAGCAGAACAAAGAATATAATGTCCAAATGAAGTAAAAGATTTTAACGGGGAGCTTACGACTAGATCAATACCTTTTTTACAGGAGGTAAATCCCATCCCGTTTTCTCCCATCACAGAAAAACTAGAACTATCATCGATATATAAAATCGCTCTAAATTCATCGCTTAAGCTAATTAAGGTATTTAAATAACACAAATCCCCGTAATTAGAAAAAACAGATTCGGAAAGAATAATCTTGGTATATCCTACATAGGAATCGTGTTGCTTTAATATCTCTTTAAGTTGTTGTGTATTATTATGTTCATACCAAACAACTTTTCCATTTGATTCCATGGCACCTTTTACAATATTACGATGACAACCACGATCAACAAATAAAATCGATTTCGTGTGAGTTAGCGTTTGGAGTAAATGAAAATGAATATTTTGATCGCTTTGCACAAAAAAAGATTCCTCGAAACCTGTGAATAAACGAAGCTTATTTTCTATTTGCCGCTGTAATTTAATATGATCTAAATTGGACCTACAGTGTTGTGATCCAATACCAAATTCCAAAATATATTTAATGGTGTTTTTCTTTACATAAGGATGAGAAGAAATATTTAAAAAGTCGGAAGATTGAAAATTATAACTGTTATTTTTGTCTTGATCCTGCAACATGAACTTCAGTTGTTTAAACCGATTTTGTTCCTGTTTTTTTTCTAATATTACTTTGTAATGTCGGTACTTATCTTCCATGCAACTCTTTTAAGTAAAAAGTGGAATTTTTCAAAAAGCACATATTTTTTTTCAATGATTTGTTTGTATTTCGCGTAATAGATCTTCTAACAATGCTTTTGCACTGCATTTTTTACAATGTGCAAAATGTGTTCCAACACATAAATGTAAAAAATTGGGATTGTTTGTTTTTTTTGCTGATTCCAGTACTTCAGATAACATCCATTGTTGGACAGGATATTCTAAAATTTGAAACGGATATTTTTCCAAATATTCAGATAATGCATTTGGTATAAAGCGGCTTAGTTTCCCGGTAAAGACTCGAGATAGAGTAGGGATTAAATCTTTTTGATGCATCAGTATTTTTTTATAAATATCGCAAGCTCCTGATTCATCTGTTGTAATAAAGCTACTGCCCATTTGTACGGCACTTGCGCCAAGTTGTAAACATCGTTTGATATCGGATCCATTCATGCTATCGCCATATGCAATGAGTGGTTTAGTGATGGAAGTATTACAATCGGAAATGAGGGTGTCAAGTGGTACTAAACACTCTTCATCTCTATGTAGAAAGGTGTGACGATCCCCACCGGATTCCATTCCTTGAAGACAAATAGCATCGACATTGGATTGTTGCAGTTCTTTTGCTTCATATTTGGAGGTAGCATATCCAATAGTAGTGATATTGGATTCTTTCAGTCTTGCCATCCAGGCTTCATCGAGCAGTCCATTTGCAAAGCTAATAAGAGGAACCCGCTCAGAAATGATAACTTCCATTTGCTCTGTAAAAGGAAGATGGATGTCTTTAGGCATCTTTTTCCATTTTAAACCGAGTTGTTCATATACAGGTTGTAGCACCCCATACATCGCTGTTTTACGCAATTCTGATTCATGAGATATACTGGGCAGCTGGACATGGATGCCAAATGGCAGAGTAGTTAAAGCTCTTATTTTTCTAATGATTTTTTTTAATTCTTTTCCGGATAGATATCCTGCAGGGTGCATTCCAAGACAGTGAGCATTAGATACGCTAGCTACTAGTTGCGTAGTTGCAATGTCCATCATAGGAGCCTGTATGATGGGAAATTTGATGTTTGCAAGATGTGAAAAAGCTGTTTCTGACCACATAAAAAGTAAGTAAAAGCGATTTCATTTTTTTTGTCTACGATGATGATTTACCGAAATCACCATAAAGCTCCTAGATTCATCCATGGGGATATAAGGTAAAAAACTGCTTTTAAAATAAAAAAATAGGGTGGTGTTCATGCACAAGTGTATCACCAAAAACATACCCTAGTTTCTTTAGTTCATGTGTTGCTGGATCTAAAGGTTGATGGCGATAAATAGCTTGCTCTTTTGCGTAACCAATAATTAAATACTTTTGATTTGGTATGATGGACAGCTCGTGAAAATCAATAGGCCAAAGCGAAGAGAAATAGACGATGTTTCCTATTTTGGATGGTAAATTGGGTAAAGGCGCTACTGCATCAATATTAATGATTAACCCACAGAGCAATCCCTGAACACAGCTGATTTGTTCTAAATTGTATCTACCGGAAAACATGGAAGGAATAAGATCTCTGTTTTCATAAGGAGGAACAGAAAAAAGTAGTTGATCGAATGCAAGGCGAATATGATTTTTATTGGTCAAATTGCTTACAATGGATGCAAAAAGAGGACTTGTAATGATTTTTCGAAGAGTTGGTTTTTTACGATATAGATCATGGTTTAGTAAATAGGCTTCTTTATAGGGATGAGAAACACAGTTACTAATGGTCTCTTCTTTGATCAGAGCTACTTGCTGTGGAGATATTAAATCTTCAAATTCAATAAATAAACGATCACGAAAAAACTGAATTTGAGCCTGAGAAATACTAAATCGCATAATTAAAAATGAAGAGGTTTAAATTTTTCTATTGCAAGAGCTAATGTTTCTTTGGAAATAAAGCTGGATAAACGAACAAAAGACTCCCCACAGGTTCCAAAGCCAGAACCCGGCACTACAATGATTTGATGATGATCTAGCATATAATCAAAAAATTCCCATGCAGAGAAATTTGCTGGGATTTTCCACCATAGATAAGGAGAGTTAATACCACCATAAATGGTAAAGCCTTTATCAATAAGTGTTTTTTTTAATAAACTCGCCATGTCTTTATATTCCATTACCTGCTGCTCTGTCTGACTCTTTCCTTCCACAGAAAAAATAGATGCAGCCGCCTTTTGACTAAGGTAAGATACTCCATTTGTTTTTGTGTCTTGTCTATGATGCCAAAGAGAATTAACAGAGATTGTAGCATTTTCATGAAATAAAAAAAGCTCTTTTGGAACAATAGAGTAAGAACATCGAATACCGGTGAAGCCGGCTGACTTGGAAAAGCTCTTTAACTCAATAGCGACGCTCTTAGCCCCTTCTATTTCATAGATTGTTTTTGGAACGTCAGGATCGGAAATAAAAGCAGCATAAGCGGCATCAAAAAAAATAATAGAATTATTTTTAATTGCATAATTTACCCACTCCGTTAATTGAGAGTAGGTCATAGCAACCCCTGTTGGATTGTTTGGGGAACATAAATAAATAATATCTAGTTTTGTTTCAGGAATACGAGGGGAGAATTGATTTTCTTCTGTGCAAGGCAGTAATACAATATTTCTTCCGGCCATTTCATGCATGTCAATATAAAGGGGGTAGGTAGGGTCTTGTATACCGACGATGCTATCTTGAGAAAATATCTCTTGAAAATTAGAAAGATCAGGACAAATGCCATCGGCAATAAAGACTTCTTCCCCAGAAAAATGCATGTTTGGGTAGTCAGCTTTCAGTATTTCCTGTTTTAAGAAAGAATATCCGCTAGCCGGGCCATATCCTTTAAAGGAATCTTCTTTTGACATTTCAAGTCCTGCTTCATATATTGCCCCTATAATCGCAGGGGATAGAGGCTTTGCGATATCTCCAATGCCTAGATTGATTAAAGTAGCCCTATCTTTTGTTGCTACTTTTTTGCTAATCTCAGAAAAGAGGTATGTTTTGTCTTTTTTGATAAAAAAGGGATTTACTTGCGCCATTGTTCCTCTATGTCCACTAAATGATGGTAAGATCATTATGAATTTACCAAGTGGCTAATAACCTATCAATTAAAGAAAAAAAACCATCAAAATCTGTTGGAGTTCTAAAACAAAATCCATCCAACTTCAGCACTCTACTCTATGAGAAACAATCCGAAGTTTATCGGTTTTAACACTACAATCTAAAATCAGAAAATTGTTTTTTAGCTTTAAGTATTTGTTGGGATATCCATAAGTCGCTAAAAGTTGAAAAGTCGAGTTTATTGATTTGTAAAAGTTGAAGTAAAAGTTTTTAGGAATTTAATGTAAATAAAAAAAAATCGTGATTAAAAGTTGCATCTCATTTTGTATTAGTAAAATACAAAAAATTTACTTTTTCATAAAAATAAAAACTCTTTAAAAAAAATAAACATTTTCTTTATTAATAAAAAATTGATCGATTAAGTTTTGGTTAATATATGTTGAAGAAAATGTTGCTACTTTCTCTCTTTTTTATGACTGCATCTCTTATGTGTAGTGAAAATGAAGAGATGATTCATCTGACTGGTCTTTCCGATTTTTTTAAAGAGAGAAAGAAGGAAAAAGAGCTGAAAGATACCAGGAAATTACTTGTCCCAACGGATCTATTTTTTGATGAAAGTTTAATGCTGGGCGATGATGAACTGGAATATGAATTGAATAATCAGCAGCATCCCTTAGAAAACCTTCAGGTGGATAAAAATTATCAGGTAAGCACCGGGCAGGCAGTATTTTCTAAAATAGTTACACTCGCCTATGGAAAAGAGGCTATTTTTCTGCCTGTTTATTATTCATCAAAAATACGAGGAGAGGAATCCGGCGGAGAGTGGCAAATCATGCCGCATCAATATCTCAAATCATCAAGAGATCTGGGGCATAAAAAGTCGAGATATGCCACCATTTGGCTTCATGATATGGACGGTAGTTGTCTTAAATTTACCGGTAGTGGTCTGAAAAATGATAACAAATGGAGCCGTTGTACCAATGAATGCATAGAGGGGAGTAATCATTTAGAAAAAAGCGAACTGCAAAGCTCCAATCATCTTAACTATGAATTGTTCTATAACATGAAGTTAGACCAATATAAGCTTGTTTCATCCAATGGATGGAAAAGATGGTATAGGGCATGCGGAGTTGCTAAGGGGTTTATGACACCGCAATACTGGTATGTTCTTGATAAAGAACAAAGACCCTCCAAAAGCATTGTCAAATATCACTACGATACCTATAACCGCCTTAGTAATATCACATGTTATACACCGGATGAAAAGAAAACGCTTTCTTCTGCTCAATTTTACTATTTTGGACATCCTGAAAAAACAAGAGACTTTCGGGTAGTTAACCACTATAACGAGAACTATTATTTTCGTTTCAGACAAGTAAAAACAAAGAAAAATAACAAGTTCTATCTCGAATCAATAACAACACCTCATGAGCCTCTTATCTCTTTTGAATATGAAAACAAAAAGGGGAGTGAGGATCTTGCACTAAAAAAGCAAAAGATAGGATCCGGGTTCTTCCTGGCATATGACTATTATGAAAAGAAACTGAATTTTGTTAGTGGTAGGTATGTTAAAATCAAAGATCCAAAGCACCCCCGTCTTGATCGGGTATCGCGCATTATTGTTCCTACAGGAAAAGGATTCATCAGTGTTTCCAGCCTCATTTATCATATAAAAAAGGATGATGAAGAAGAGGGAAATTATACAGAAATTATCGATGCGCTTCAAAATAAAATGGTCTATTGTTTTGGGAAAAAAAACAACCTGGAAAAAATCAAGTATTACTTTAATAACGGCAAAAAGGATGAGCTTGTTAAAAGGCACAAATTGTTTTGGGAGATCAATGGAAGGGTAAAGAAAAATCTCGGTGATGTTTTGTTTGATAAAGCATCCAATAAAGCTCGAATGATAACTAAAACAGAATATGATGATCATCATAATGCCAGCAAAATACAGGTAGTTGGTAATATTACAGGTGATAAAGAAGATTTATTTTCTTTTAATGAGGATATCAACGCCATACCGTCGAATATGGATTGTCAAACGAAAAAACTCCATTATGATCATGAGCAAAGGAACCTGTTAAAAAGACTCACTCATTCAAATGGCCTTATAGAAAAAATAGGGTATCATGGAGACACCAATTTCAAGCATTTTCATTTGTTTGTAGCGCCCGGGGGTAAAATCCTTAAACGACACTTTTACTTTTATGATAAATATCATTTTCTGGAAAAAGAGGTAGTTGATGATGCAGGTAGCGAGCAGTTTGCTGCTACAAAGGATATGACGTTTAGAAGGACTACCGAGTATGTGCGCTATACAAATGGAGAGCAGATAGGGCTGCCTGAGTGGATTATAGAAAAAGCGCTTGATGTAAGCACGAATCAAACGGAGATAATCGGCAAAAAACAACTGTTTTACAATTATCTGTCTCAGGTAGTCAAAGAGTGTGTCTATGGAAGCGATGGCATTTTAGCATATACAAAACACTACGACTACAACAGAAAAGGCCTTTTAACGAAGTATAAGGACGAATTTGGATACGAAACGATATATGGTTATGATGAAGATAACTACAAAATATATGAAAAAAACATAGCTACAGGATTAGAAGAGAGATTTTTTTATGATAAACTCCATCGTTTAATTAAAAAGGAGCAGATAGGAAGTAAAAAGCTGGTTCAGGAATTTGTCTATGATGATCTAAGCCGGCTTATCAAGGAAATAGATGTATATGGCAATGTGACCGAATTTTACTATGAAGGAACATCTCCAAATCCAATTGAAATAATCAAACCATACCTTGTCGATCCAAATGGAAAGATCAAGATGCTTTTGTTTTCCTATAAGTATGATATACAGGGAAATAAAATCAAAGAGACTACTCCGGAAGAATTTACAACAAGATATAAATATACCATTTTCAATCAGATTTACCGGCAAACAGATCCTATTGGCAATATTACAAAAAGAACATACGACCTGGAAGGTAGATTAATCAAAGAGATAACTCAAGATAGCATAGCTGAATATAAATACGACATTCTTGGCAGGAAAATTTATGAGGAGAGGAAAGATAAAAACAATCAGGTTTTATCAAGTCTGAAATATGCTTATAAAGGGGATTTGGTTGATCAGATCGTTGATCATAGAGGCATGATCACAAAATTTTCCTATGATGCTACCGGAAGAAAGACACAGGAGGTGCATCTATGCGAAGGAAGGGAGCAGGAAGAGCATTATCAATATGATACACTTGGCTTTCTTGCAAAAGAAGTGATTATCATCGATCCTGTTGCTCATAAGCAGCAAATCACCCTTTATAAAAATGATGTACAAGGCAGGATCCTGGAAGTAACAAGGCTGGATGAAAACAGCCAGGTAGTAGAGCACTCCGGATATGTTTATGATGCCATGGGAAACAAAATAGAAGAGCATCTTGTTGTAGATGATAAAGAAAATACAAGAGCCTTTATTTTTGATGCCTTTAACCAAATGTTAAAAAAAGTCGACTTTAATGGGGCAGTCACCATCTATGAATATGATTATAACCATGTCAATGCCATCAACCAGCGAGTTCTTAAAAAGATTGCTACACTGCCAAACGGTGTAAAAGAGGAGTGCATTTTTGATGCACATGGTAATACGGCCTCATTAAAAAAGATCGATTTATTCAATATAGAAATTCATAAAGAAGAATTTTTTTATGATACTGCTCATCACGTTATCTGTCATAAGACATTTGTATATGAAAACTCTACCTGTGTCAGAGTAAAACAAATCAACTGGGCCTATGATGGGAATGGTAATGTTTTAGAAGAAAAAGAAGTGGTTAATGACCATGATGCCAAAGTAACAACATACACTTATAATGACTCCAATCAAACGAAGCAAATTATCAAACCAGATGGAAACACCATTACATTTGATTATCTGGCCTCTTTGAACATCAAGGCAATGTACTCCAGTGACAAAACGGTGCATTATGAATATTCCTATGATAATCAACATCGATTAACCAAGGTAAAAGATCTTGTTCATCAATTGGAATCAAATCTGGCATATGATGCTTTTGATAATATCACCACGGAAGAGCTGTTTAATAATGTGCAAATTTCCAGAGAGTTTGATCATAGTGATCGGCAAGTAGCTTTTATCCTCCCGCAGTATGATGCTACACTCTCCTATGAATACAGCGCCTTTCACCTCACCAAAATAAAGAGAAAAAAAGGCGCTTATACCCTGTATGAGCATGCTTATACCTCCTTTGATGAACTGGGAAGACCAATGCAAGAGCAGCTCATTTGTAATTTGGGAGTGCAACACACAACCTATGATGCTTCCAATCGTATTTCAAAGAAAGAATCTCCTTTTTTTACACATGAGATTTTATCCAAAGATCTCATTGGTAATATTTTATCCGACTCCATGAACATCCATGGAGTAATAGAAGAGAAAAACTATCAATATGATCTTTTAAACCAGTTAACGGAGGAGAGGGGATTTGATCTTGCCACCTACCAGTTTGATTCCAATAGAAACATCGTTGTATCAAATAGCAATCAATTTACCTACAATCACCTGGATCAAATCACTACCTCTTCTACCGGAGCAATCAACTACGATAAAAATGGGAATATCACATTAAAGCAAACAGGTGATAACAAGCATATCTATCATTATGACGCAATAGGTCGTCTTACCACGGTAGAGACTTCCACCCATACCGTAGAATTTATCTATGACTATTCCAATCGTCGTATGTCTAAAAAGGTATTGGATAAAACAACAAATAGCACCTCTCAGGAATGCTATCTTTATGATGGAGATCATGAGATAGGAAGCATCGTAGATAACAAGTTACATCAGCTTAAAGTCAATGGTAGAGGATATGGCGATGAGATAGGTGCTACAATTGCAATTGAAATCGATGAGGATGTCTATTTACCACTTACCAACATTTATGGGGATATAACCGGCCTCATAGACCTTGATGGGAACCTCATCGAGAGCTATGACTTTGATTCTTTTGGAGAGAGGAAAACATCATCTCAGGAGATTAACCCATGGCAATACAAATCGAAAAGACTGGATCCGGAAACCAACCTTATCTTCTTTTCCAATCGTTATTATGATCCCGCACTTAAAAAATTTATCTCCACAGATCCGTTAGGATATCAGGATATCTTTCATCTCTATCAGTTTTGCTTGAATAACCCACTCTGTTATCTGGATGTGTTTGGATTGGAGGTGTCTAGCTTTATTAAAGATCTTTTTACGCCACAAGTTGATCCTGAGTACATCAAAAAATTTCCTATACGTGATATACCACCACCTGGAACTTACCTCGCTGATTTTGAAAATGACGGACGTTCAGAACAATCAAGCGTTATTAATGTAGGGAGGTTTGATCCAATTGGGGGACCTCTTCTGTATATAAATGGCATGCTTAATACTCGTGATGATTGTATTGATAATCTAGAGTATATTTCTAGGCTAGGAAATGGTTGTAGGGTAACTGCTGTATATAATTCTACAAAAAATATTTTTGTAGATGGAAAGGAATCGTGGTTAGGTCTTAAAGGGGTTTATACACCACCTGTTGAAAAGGTTGTGAATGAAATATATGAAATGTATGATGGGTTACGACCTGGTCAAGTGATTAAAATACTGCCACATAGTCAGGGGACCATTCTCGCCTATAATGCTATAGATTGTTTACCAAAAGAAATACGAGATAGAATAAAAATATTGGCAATAGCTCCGGCAAAGTGTTTTGAAAGAGGTTTTGTTAAGTGGTCTAAGAATATAATGAGTCTTGATTTTGTTCCCCTTTTTCAGAAAGGATGTACGGATATTAAATTCAAAGATTGTGATATTGAATTTATAATGCCAAAAAAATTTACGCTTTGGGATCATGATTTTCAAAGTAAAACTTATAAAAAAAGAATCAGAGATTTTATAAAAAGGTAATTATGACTAAATATAGTTTAGTGGTTTTGGTAAGTTTTTTGTTTATAGGATGTCATAAAAAAGATTCGTTTTTCGAACATGCACAAGATAATAGAGAAGCATTGCATCTAATGATTGATAAACGAGTTCTTACCAAAATCAAAAAAGAAAAAAATTTCATAATCGTGGGAATTGGAGGAGGAGGAATAGATGTAATTGATTGTGTTTCTTTAGATTTTGATTCACCTAAAAAACTTTCAATCGAAGAATTAAGAAAAAATTTAATTTATTGTGCAGAGTTATACTGTCAAGAAATAAATAACGAAGAAAAAATCAGAAAATATTTAATTAAATATCCTTTCCCTATTAAATGCATGGACATTACCTTGTCTTTGCAGGATAAGGTGTTAAGTAAATTATCGGATAGTGAACCAGACTATGCTTTTATTAGAGAAGGCGTTCTTTCCTATTATAGAACTCATCCGGAAACCGATGATTATCGGTGGGATTTAATTTATAAAGAAACATACGAGGAAGCCAAGAAGATACTGGAAGAGCAGAAAAAGATATGAGCATTCGAGCCTTCTGTCTTTTAAATTTGGTGGTTTTATTATTAGTTGGATATTCAAAAAATCGTGATTTTTTTGAACATGTAGATAATGAGCGAGAATATTTACATCTTTCATTAGACAAGAGGGTAGCAGTTAAAGTCCAGGCCGTAAAGAAATTTGAACTTAGAGGCGTTGGAGGACTGCAATTGCTGGTGAGCTACTAACGCATATATAAATAAATTGCAACAAAAAAGATTATTATGATTTCATGAAAAATGAACAGGGATAGTTAAGATGTTGCTATTATTTTTTATGCTCATTCGAAACTTAACTTTTGCATCTACAATTTCAATTGCAGAATTAGTTACGCCTCAGTATGGAAATTATCTTATTGTTTTTTATGCTTTGCAAATTATAGGAGCCCCCTTTCAAGCGGCATATTCTGACCATTCTTCTAGAAAAAAAACTCTTTTGTTTGCTTTTCTTATAGTCACAATCGGGCACTTATTTCTCTTTCTTGCTCTTTACTCAAAGCTAACGATATTTCTTTTGATTTGTGTGATTCTAAACGGAGCATTTGGGAATGTGTTTCCTGTAGCTCTTGCAGCGCTAATGGATATCAATTACCTGAACAACCCGAAAAAAACAATGACATTAGTGATGACTTCTTTAGGTATCGCATGGTTGCTCTATGTATATGGCACTATGTTATTGGGCCTTATTCCATTTTTCTGGGCGACGACAGGTTCTTGCTTTTTATCAATGATTCTTTGTTATTACTTCTTTAAAGACACTAAAGATAAAGATCCAGATATAGGTCATATGAACATAAAAAAGGAATTTTTTCGTCTTATCAAAATCTTTAGAGAGCGAATTTTTTTTCTTTGTATTAAGAGTTATTTTCTAACTGAAATTGTTTATTTTGGTCTGTTTTATTATCATATAAATGATAAGATCGAATCTGTAGTTATTATTGTAACGGCTTATGCGATTGGTTATATTATTGGGAATATTATTGTAAATTTCTCACATTTTTCTCTGCGGACAGGGATTATTCTTGGTTTTGCAATTACATTAATATCTGTTTTTTTATTGCTTTTTTCCCCATATTTAACGCAAAGCGAAATCTCTTTTTCAATGTTTGTCTTATTAGAGACCCTCTTTTCTTTAGGATATGGGATTTTTGATCCTTGTATGTATGCTTTTATTGGAGAGAGGCAACCTGTTCATATGAGAGGAAAAGCGTTTGGTCTTATTGATTCAAGTGATAACCTTAGTGAATCAATCGTAAATATGATGCTTTTCTCTATAATCCTCTCACCTCTAACATTAACCATTTTTAGAATAGTTTCTATATTTCTATTGTTACTAGCATTAATTGATATTTTAAAAGCATTTAAACACGATCTCAAACTTAGTAATTCGGTCAAATAAGATATCTTTTGCTCTCGATTCTGTAACCTAATTCTTTCCAAAGATGGCGAATGCTAAATAATTATTTATTTTTTTATTACAGTGAATTAAAATTACATTAAAGCTATATTAAAACGTCGTTTTTTGTTATAAATCTAATCTCGATGGAGAATAATGTGAAATTTATATTATCTGTTTTTATCTTACCATTAAATTTATTATTTTGCTTAGGGTATTCAGATCCTTTATATAATAAAGCGGAACTTTATAATAAAAATTCTGTTATGCAGACATCCCTTGCTGAAAACGTTCTTATACAAGATTTAGTTCTTTCCGGTAATGAAGAAGTTTTGGATGTTGGATGTGGGGATGGGAAGTTAACTTATAAAATAGCCAAAAAATTGATTAAAGGGAGAGTTACGGCGATTGATAAGAGTGAATTTATGATTGAATTTGCCAAAAAGAATCACGGTATGGCTAATATTAATTATCTGCAAATGGATGTGCATGAGATAGATAAATTAGATAAGCAGTTTGATACAATAGTAGTGTTTTCTTCTTTTCACTGGTTTGAACAACCTAAAGAAGTATTAAAAAAAATGACAGATAAATTAAAAAAGGGAGGGAAAATCTATATCCTTACCTATCCTGCTGAATCACAAGATTGGGCATACTATAAAGAAGCTTTTTTAGCAAAAGACCAATGGAAACCAATGTTTGAAGAAGTCTTGTTTGATTCATTTTTTTCTTCAAAAATGTTTGACATAGAGGCTGAGAAATTAGGATTGCATGTTGCAAAGAACCAGGTCAGCGATCAGTTTCAAAATTATTCAAAAATAGATGATTTCAAAAATTGCGTAAAAGGGTGGCTTAGCTGGTTTGCTCCGAAACTCCCTAGCTCAGATTATGATGAGTATACAGATGTATTGGTAGAAAAAGGCAAATCACAATTTGTATATGATGAACAAGGAAATATACGGATTCCTTATAAATCAATAATAGTTATTTTAGAGAAGTAATTTAGGAGAGAGATTAATGGTAGTTGCATTACGAAGAGTGAGTGATGGAGCAAGAAGATTTTCGTCTTCTATTATAGAATCAAGCACCAGAAATATGACAAAGATGTCTGGAAGTTCTGTTAGATTGGTTGATCCAGAAAGAGTTGAAGAGGGAATATGTAGAGTTACATCAGCAGTTTCTAAGCAGTTACCTCATATTAGGGTATTGAAAGATGTTAATATAGAAGAATATATTGGGTCATATGCTCAAGTTGCTAAAGATGATAGCTTCCATGTCGTTGACCTTAGAAAGATTGTAGAGCGATATCTATTATGGGAGAAACACTTTCCATCTGTTAATCCATTTTTCTCTGTCAAAACAAATCATGATCCTATTGTGGTTGCAAGCATGGCGGCTCTTGGAGGTTGTTTTGATTGCTCCACAATCGAAGAAATTCGTCAGGTTCTTGGTCTCAGCGTTTCTCCTGAAAGAATTATCTTTGCAAATCCAAGAAAATCATTATCCGCAACTTCAGAATCTCTACACCATGGGGTAAGAAAGATGGTTGTTGATTCTTTAGAGGAATTAATCAAGATACACGGACTGAGAGGAATCGCTGCTCCAGAAATTCTCCTACGTATTACCACTGATGATAGTAGCAGTGGTACGCCTTTAAGTGCAAAATTTGGTGCATCATCAGAGGAATGCCAGGAGATAATAGACTTTGCGGGATCTCATAAATTAGGAATTCATGGTATTTCTTTTCATGTTGGAAGCAATAATGTTGATCCATCCTCATATGTAAGTGCGCTTAAAGCTTCAGCTGAATTATTCGAATACTCAAAAGTAAAATGGAATAAAGCATTAAGGGTGCTTGATATTGGTGGTGGTTGGCCTGGGAATCGGAATGAAGCCTTTATTCAAATTGCTGCACATATCAGACAAACAATTACTAAGCACTTTGACGCTTCGGTAGAAGTAGTTGCTGAACCGGGTAGATTTTTATCTATGGATTGTACGACGCTCGTTTCAAAAGTAATAAGCAAAAGAATAAGAAGAACGACAGAAGGAACAAAAAGAATAGAATATTATCTTAACAATGG
This sequence comes from Chlamydiales bacterium, assembly GCA_016213235.1. Taxonomy (GTDB): domain Bacteria; phylum Chlamydiota; class Chlamydiia; order Chlamydiales; family JACRBE01; genus JACRBE01. The sequence goes on from JACRBE010000026.1 coordinate 37,576, forward strand.
TGTTTTTGGCTTTTTTATTTCCAGCCTTTACTTTGGGCACGACCAAAAGAAATCCTTGGCAGAAGGATGGGAATTTACCCATTTAAAAAAAGATGTTACATCAGTTTTTCCAACAAAGTTATGGGGGCCTACACTTGATTCAGGCGATTTAATAGTACGAGAAATCCTATTGCCAGAACTTGATGTAGGAGATCTTATCCTTACTAAAAACATAGGTTCATATGGAGTGGTGTATCGATCTAATTTTTCACAACAAACACCATCTACGCCATTGTATATCGTTTCACGTGCTGAAGAAGTTTAGTTTAATTCAGCATTAAATAAACTATATAAAAAACTAACAATTTATGTTGTTGTAGCAACTAAATTGGTGATCTTTGTAATGCGATTGTTTAGACTTGAGCTGACTTTTATGCGCTTTAAATTAATTTTTTTAAAAGGTAAAAATGGATGCTGTTGCAGATGTGTCTGCTTTGGGATATTTCCAATCAATTGAACAACCGTTTCTCTACTGATCAGGGGAACTCATCTCCAATTCTGAGTGATGTAACTGAATATAATGGATCCCAAAAATAAGAACACCTGAAGCCGAATATTCTTTAACTCAAAATAGGTAAGCCACCGGTTTGACCGGTGGCTTACCTATTTTGAGTTATTTATGCTATTTTCTCTTTTATTAAGTCTATCCGTTATAAATATCATATTCATTCTTAAAAAATTATCTAAGCAGATGTAACAGTATCTTTTTGAAGTACCATTGTTAGGGCATCATAAGGTATTGCAAAAGCCCCATCGTTATTGGGCAGAAAGTATTCTTTTGCACATTGTGCTAATACCTCGAGATATTGATCTAATAAACTTTCAGGTAAGATTAAATAACAGAAAAACCAGCTTTTTACATATTCTTTGAAGTCTTCAAGGTTTTTTTGAGTATAAAAATGTTTTTCATTTTGAAATTTGATAATAGTTAAATGATTTTTTAATATGAGTTCTTTGTAATCATCTATGCTAAGCATTTTATTATAAGCAGAGCGAGACTTAAAAGCATTCCATCGAGGATCATCAAGTGCCTTTTCATAATACACCCAATCACAAGATTCTTTTGGAGGAGTTATGATAATTAATTTACCATTTGGTTTTAAGGCGTTTACCATATTATTAAAGGCTTTTTCTTGGTCATCGAACCATAGCATGGCACTAAAAGAAATAATATAATCATATTTGTTCTTATCTGAAATATCTTCTGCTTTACCATTATAAAAACTAAGATTAGCTTGATTATTATAATTTTTTTTTGCATACCGAATCATTTCTTTGGAGGCATCTAATCCATGTACGGTTCCATGTGGCACTAACTTAGCAACTTCTACAGTAATTTTTCCATCACCGCATCCTACATCTAAAATAATTTCATTGCTTTTAAGAGAGAGATAGTTAAAAGCTTGAGATGCTAATTCAAATTGTTGTATTGAAGCATTATTATACAACTTAGGATCAACGATGTTGCTTCTTAGGAGAACGGAGAAGAGTAGAGAAAATAAAAAAACTAGTAGTAATAATTTTTTTTTCATATAAATGTTTAATTTATCGATATTATACAAAACAATAGATTTCATTAAAATAATTAAATTTTAAATAATCGGAACTATATTGGTAGATATTGACCATTAGAGTTAGTAAAACAAATAAATCTAAAATGCTTTGGAGAAATATACCAGGGCGTTTTCATTAGGGTGTAATTAAAAGTGTTAGGCGGCCGGGCAATTTATGTACATATTGACCCCCTATAATTTCCATTTTTTGTTTAAATACTACGTCCAAGTCATATACAGGAAAATTTAAAACTTCCGGGTTTATGTCGGGCCAGTCTTCTAAAAAGATCTGAAGTGGGGGGGGCCTCCTTTAGAGAAATTGGGCCTTGTAAAGTTGTAAAAGCTCTGGTAGACCTGAGCCTTATGAAAAAACTCTTTTCTAGATGTAAAATCTTCTAAATCAAAAAACTCGTTTTCTATAGTGGAGTGAAAACTTTCTACATCAGCATTTGCATTAGAACATCCGGGAGGAATGTACCGGTGCTGAGCACCAAACTCTATCACGATGGTATTCACAAAGCCAGGTGTTTTTATATCCCGTTTTTTAGCTCCAAATTCACTTCCATTATCTGTTTGAATGATCACGTCCCGGAGATCCAATTCGAATGTTCTTAAGTGCTTTAAGTACAATTCTGTTAATAGTTCAGAATATTGTTCATTATACTCATTGGCAAAGGCTAATGCAGTAAATCCGCTTTTTGCATCTCGAATAGTATATTCATATTTTGGTAATTTCAGAGTAGTCATTTGATCCCAATAATAAGGAATATCATAGAGGTGTTTTACATCTTCCTGATTGTGGGTCATGCTTTTATATCGAGCTTTTACCGCTCGTAAATCGTTTTTACGTTGATATTTCTTTCTATGTTTACGAAGCATTTCTTGTTCTTTAAGAATACGATAAATAGCTCCTGTAGAAATGTTTCAATCGTTTGGGACCATAGCATGGCATTAGCTTGCGCTTGGCAATAACATTTTCTTCAACTTCTTTGGAGGCCTTATGTGGGCAGGAATGGGGCGCTCTGCTTTTGTTTTTAAGTCCTTCGGTTCCTTTTTCATCAAAATTATCCAACCACTTGCGTACAGTATTTTTACTGCAACCAAAATGTTGTGCAGCAGGTTTTATACCATGCTGTTGTGCATAACGTACTATCTTTTGACGGATGATGATTTGTTCAGTAGCTCTTCTATTAAACATGGTAGTTGTGTATGGTGTTCTTAAGTCCACTTTAACTTTTGACTTCATAGGTTCTCCTTTTCGCTATTTGTCGTTATTTAGCTAAATGGACTATGAAGTCTTTTTTTTACAAGAGGCTTTATTGCCGGAGTCCGGTCGCGATCCCCTAGGGGGCTTCCTCTTTCTTTTTAGAAGGAGTAAAGTCTTATCCTTCTTAGAGCTTGTTAAGAAATACTTTTAAAGACATGTAGAGTTTCTCTTGGTATATTTCTCCAAAGCATTTTAGATTTATTTGTTTTACTAACTTTAGGGGGTCAATATCTACCAGTATAGTTCCGAAACGGGTTACAAAGTCTCTTGTATGTTATTCTAATAACATGATAATCTGATTGTTAAGTTAATAAAAATCGAAATTTTTATTAGATATTTCGATTGTGTAATTGCAAATCTGTTCATTTAATTATAAATGATTATTTAACCCAAATAGGTTAAGAACATGTCAACAACTCTTCAGAAGCAATTGTGGAATGCTGAAGAATATTATAAAAATTCTTCTATACAATTTGAATCTTCAAAAAAGATATTAAATCAAGTTTCATTTACGAGTTTTGAAAAAATTTTAGATATTGGATGTGGTGATGGTAAAATTACAACTATGATAGCAATGCTTGCATCACGAGGAGAGGTGATAGGAATTGATCGTTCTCCTGATATGATTTCTTACGCATCACAGAAATTTCAAAATTGTTCAAACGGAAAAGTATCATTTTTATTAAAAGATGCTGAAGAGATTAATTATATAAGCAAATTTGACATTATTTTTTCATCATATGCACTGCATTGGATACAAAATTTTGCAATATTTGCCGATAAGGTTTATCAAGCTCTGAAATCATCTGGAAAAATTGTCTTTACAATTCCATTGGGGATTTCATCTGCTTTAGAACGATCGACAGAGGAAATTACTCAAAAACCAGAGTGGAGGATTTATTTGCATGATTTTAGACCTCCTTGGAGATTTTTTACTGCTTTGGAATATGATCAAATGATTTCACAAGCAGGGTTTAAAAAGGAAGTATTTGAAGTAATAATGCATAAAAAAATATTCGATTCTAGAAAAGACTTTGAAAACTATGTCATCCAATGGTACCCCTATTTACAGGGTATTCTAGAAGATAAACGAGACGTTTTCTTTACTGAAATTATTGATCGGTATCTTGAATTAGAGCCACCATTGACTTCAGGCGAAGTTTATTTTGAGTTCCAACGAATTGATATTATTGCTAGCAAATGATTTGAATTGCTAGCATATAACAAGTAACAAACCGCTGTTTTCAGACGGTAGTTACTTGATAGTTGCTACAGGAAATCGGCCCATAATCCTGAGTGAAACGCAGTAGTTCCCATTAGAAAATCCCCTTGAAGGCTGAGCAATTTTGCGATAATTTTTTTGCAACTTACCCTTTTTTCAGCATAAAATTTTAACGCCTCAAGTAAAAAACACACTTTTTGCTTCATTTTTTGAGCAAAAACAATTAAACCACTTATTCTGAACGATTTTTTTAACAGGAGCACCTGGATGGACTGTTCAAAAGTAGACTTTATTTAATCCAGTTATGTAGTTTTGATGATCTTGATTGTTAGAGAAAGAAATAATTTTATGTTGAGGTTGTGTAATGAAAGAAATGAATGGTAAGGTGGCCGTTATAGTTGGGGCTACTTCAGGAATTGGTCGTGCAACAGCTTTGTTGTTTGCTGAACATAAAATAAAAATTGTGGCAGCGGGTCGTAATGAAAATGCTGGTGAGGAATTGATTAACCAGATTATTCGGGATGGTGGAGAAGGTATTTTCGTTAAAACTGATGTTACCAATTCAAAGTCTACAGAAGCGTTAATCAAATCAGCAATAGATCATTTTGGTGGAATTGATTTTGCTTTCAATAATGCTGGTATTGAGGGAGCTGCACAATCGATTTTTGACATGGATGAAACAAATTGGAACCAGGTAATAGATACTAATTTAAAAGGAATGTGGTTGTGTTTAAAATATGAATTTTTTGCTATGCGGTTGCGAGGTAGAGGTGTAATTGTTAATACATCAACGAGTCTTACTAGGTCAGGTTTAGCAAATACCGGGGCATATACTGCCAGCAAAGCAGGTGTAGATGCTTTAACTCAAGTAGCTGCTATTGAATATGGAGGATATGGCATTCGTGTAAATGCAATTAATCCTGGAGCTGTTCATACGCCTATGCTGCAACGAATTTATAGCTCGAATGAAATTGAACAAATACGAAAAGCCAATCCATTAAATAACATTGCAACATCAAGAGATGTTGCTCAAACAGTGTTATGGCTTTGTTCTCCAATGGCAAGTCATATAAATGGCACGTCTATTTTTATTGATGGTGGAGCATCCTTGCTTTGTTATTAGACCCAGTATTAATGAAAAGGAAAAACAGTTGTAAATGGCATAAAATATGAAGAAAAATATTTAAATCTATGGTGAATAATATGTACAGTCCTGGTCCTGAAAAAGTGGGGAGCGATTGCATTTCTTTGCATAGAAATGAGAATTTGTTTATAGAATCTCATGTTTTGTCTGAGCTTGCTATGGAAGCAAGCAAAGAAGTTTCTTTTCAATTATATCCAGAATCCGCGTCTTATGAGCTTCGAAAAGCCATCGGAGAGCATAATAATTGTTCTCCCAAAGAGGTGTATGTGGGGAATGGAGCTGATGGAGTTCTTGCAGATCTATTTCATCTTTTGAGAGATAAATATGATGAAATGGGTTTACAACCACTTACTTACCAAGTGTATCCTTATCTTTGTAAACGCTATAAATATCAACAGAAGCTTTTAAACGAAACTAATCAATTATGGGTTATTGATTCTCCTAACTCTATCACAGGAGAGGTTTTCGATTTTTTAAATATGAAAAGATCGGCTGACTGTCTTATTTGGGATAATGTCTATGGAGAATATGATCTGGATAACAAGACTTATATTCTAAATCATCCAAATTTAGTAAAAATAAATTCTTTTTCTAAATTTTATGCGTTAGCATCGTTAAGAGTAGGATATTGTGTTGCGCATGCTGATCTAATTTCAAAACTTTTGCAGAGAAAAGATATCTTTAACGTGAATGGTGTTGCTCAAAAAATGGCTTTAGTTGTTCTTAGAAATAAAGAATATTTCAGTTCCCTGGTGCCTAAAATGCTTATATCTAAAGCAAAACTTACTGAAGGTCTTAAACAAATGGGTTTTTTGATAACCGAAGGGAAATCAAACTTTATTTGGGTTACACATTCTCAAATTTCTATGAGGGTATTGCAAAGCGAATTAAGTAAAGCTTCTATTTTAGTTCGAAGCTTTGAGCCATTGCAAATGGAGAACTATATTCGGATTACAGTCCCCCCTTTGTCAGTTGTAGATCACTTACTTAGTGTAATAAAATCTGTAATGACTTGTGGACACAATATCTGGACAAAGCTTTAAGAGATAGGATGTTGGTGTGTATTAAAATATTTATTACGGGCCAATGCGTCGGAATACTCATCATGATTGTTTGAATTTTTTCTATCGTCAAGCTCCTCAAATCCCCATCTATCTCACGCCTATCAAACACAAGATATTAATTTTGAGCGCAATAGAAGCATTTTAGCTTTTAAGACTATTCGATTGGCTAGGCACGCATTCCTCGGAGGAACCCTATTTAATTCACTCTCTGCTAGAATATTCGTTCCCTTTGTTTCTTTCCCGATTGTTAATGTTCAAGCCGCAGCTGCAAGAGGAATCCCAAGAACAAATATTACTCTGTAAAAATACAGAAACGGAAATAACGGCTCAAGCAAAAGGCGATAGTGAGGGTACTGTTGAAGTAGAAGCTAGTATAAAACAAAGCAGAGAATGCCCTAATGGATCTTCTTATACTTTTGAGTTAAAGGGAGAGGGGGCTCATAATAAAGATGGCAAAAATACAGGAACTGTTACTGCGAAAGTAACAGTTAAGTTGTGATGATAGTGAGAGAAAAAAATTATAAAGCATTTTGTGTAATAGCAATATGTTTGTCTAGTGTTCTTGTTTTTTTATATATGCATCTATTTTGTCAGGATGATTGTATTTCTATCCCTGTAAGTTTTAATGGGGCTAAAAAACCTCTTTTCACAGCTCAAATTGAAAAGACGAATTATGTATTGGGTCTAGATCTTGGAGCGTACCAATTATCACTGGATAAGGATGAATTGGCTAAATTAAAAAAAACTTCGCAGGGAATAAAACAATGGGAAGATGGATTTGGTAATAAATATGAATCGTTATCCTATATAGTTCCAAATTTCAGGATTAAAGATTTAAAATGGGAAAATATCAAAATTATTGAAGAGGAACCAATCTTTGATAACAATACAACACTGTGGAAAGATGCTAATAATAAGTTAATCACAACAAAAAAGACTGTTGGAGGGATTGGTAGGATTATTTTGCATAAAACAAACCTCCTACTTGATTTTCCTCATTCCAAAATATGTGCATGTAATAATATCTCTAAATTAAAAAAGAAAAATTACGATATTACTAACTGGATACAAGTTCCTTTCATGGAAACTCAGTTGGGAATGATCTTGGAAATAGATATGGATTTTGGTCTTAAAAGATTGATTTTCGATACAGGATGCACAGTCAATTTCATGCAACCTAGAAGCATTGGAAAAGAAATCTGGGAAAAAAATGAGAAAGGGTTATGGTCGTATACTACTTCAAAGTTCGTGATAGGGTCGCATAACTTTGCAAATAAAAAACTATATCAATATGAATTTTCGAAACTATATGATGAGGTAGATGGCTTTCTAGGTATGAGTTTTATAGAGGATTATCAGATCTACATCGATTATCCAAACCGTATGATCTATATTAACCCATATTTATATTAAACTAGATTGATTAAAGTAGTTCTATCTTTTGTTGCTATTTTTTTGCTAATCTCAGAAAAGAGATATTTTTTCTTTTTTGATAAAAAAGGGATTTACTTGTGCTATTGTTCGCTGTAACCTAATGGATGGGTATTTTACTCTAAAAAACAATATATCTACAAGGAAATAGGGATGGACTCCTTAGATGAATTACAACACAGCTTTCCTCTGCTACAACAAAAATTAAATTATTTTTTTCAACATATAGATTTACTCGTGATGGCCTGTTGTCATTCTTCTTATGTTAATGAAAATAAGAAAAAATTAAAAAATCACAATGAACGACTTGAGTTTCTGGGTGATTCTGTTTTAGGAATGATCATTTGTGAATATTTATATGACCATTATGTCGATTTAAATGAAGGATCCTTATCTAATTTAAAAGCAAAGTTAGTAGATGCACAGGCATGTTATCACTATATAGAGAAGTTGGATATTGAAGCCTTTCTTCTCCTCGGAAAAGGTGAATATCAGAATTTAACAAGAGGAAGACAGAAGTTGCTGGCAAACTTTTTTGAAGCATTAATTGGATCGATCTTTTTAGATGGTGGTTTTTCTGCTGCAAAACATTTTTTTCTTTATCATTTTGAGCATCAGGTAGCAGAGATAGCAAAAGAGAGGTTGCCAAACTATAAAGCTGATTTACAAGAGCTTACTCAAGAAAAAGATCATCTGCAGCCCCATTATGTACTGGTGCATGAAGAGGGACCGGAACATGAGAAAATATTTAGAGTAGAGGTGTATATTCAGGATCAGTTACTGGGATCAGGTGAAGGGAAGTCAAAAAAACTGGCGGAACAACAGGCTGCAAAAGTAGCAATAGATAAATATAGGGAACTTTCATGACAAAACTAAAAACGGTATGGGTATGTAATGAATGTGGCAGTAGACAACCAAAATGGTCCGGTAACTGCTTTACATGTAAAAATTGGAATACATTAGAAGAAGAAGTTAAAGAAATAGAATCGAAATTCGATACTAAACCAATGGAAATTGCGCAACCTGTATTATTGAAAGAGGTAACGCTGCAACATTTTAGTCGCATCCAAACGAATTATGTAGAAATTGATCGGCTCATAGGAGGAGGAATTGTACAAGGATCTTTAACTTTAGTAGGAGGAGACCCGGGAATTGGAAAATCTACCCTTATGCTTCAACTATCAGATACTTTTACGAAACAAGGTCTTAAGGTTTTATATGTATGTGGTGAAGAATCGATCTATCAAACCTCTCTTCGGGCAAAGAGATTAAATATCCATGAAGATAACCTTTACCTTTTGAATGAAACCATTTTTTCTAATATTAAAAGACAGATAGAAAAAATTCAGCCCGATATTTTGATTATTGATTCGATTCAGATTATCTATAAAACAGAAATCGCCTCTTTACCTGGATCCGTAACACAGGTTAAAGAGATAGCCATGGAATGTATGCATATTGCAAAAGGACTTGGTATTACGACATTTATCATTGGGCATATTACAAAATCGGGAGAGCTGGCGGGTCCAAAAGTATTGGAGCATATTGTAGATACTGTTCTTGACTTTGAGGGAGATCAGCAACATGGATTTCGTATGCTAAGATCAAAAAAAAATCGATTTGGTCCAACAGATGAAGTCGCAGTACTTGAAATGACATCAGAAGGATTAAAAGAAATCAGCAATCCTTCTGCTATGTTTTTAAAAGAAAGGATAAAATTAGCTGTTGGTTCTGTTATTATTCCCACGATGGAAGGATCTAGGTCAATTCTTGTTGAAATACAAGCTCTTGTAGCAGGATCTGCATTTGCAACATCCTCAAGAAGATGTACCGGTATTGATCAAAACAGGTTAGCTCTTCTTTTGGCAGTATTAGAAAAAAAAGTAGGGTATCACTTTCACTCTCTTGACGTATTTGTTTCTATTGCAGGAGGTATGAAAATCATGGAGCCCGGTATTGATTTGGGTATTGCACTATCTATTGCTTCTTCTTTTTGTAATAAACCTATTGACCCGGAAGTTATTGTCATAGGAGAAGTAGGCCTTGCAGGAGAGGTAAGAAGTGTTCCAAGAATTGAAAGCCGTCTTAAAGAGGCAATCCATATGGGGTTTAAACAATGTATTATTCCACAAAAAAATTTACCCGGCTTATCCAAAAAACTGGAAGAAAAAATTGAAATAAAGGGCGTGGAACTAGTAGAACAGGCTATTGATTTACTTGTGGTGTAAGGCATGAAAATTAAAATAGGTGCAAGAAAATCTCCTTTATCGATTGCACAGGTAAAAGAAGTTTTTCAGGAAATAAAAGCATGGGCCCCTGATATTTTGTTTAATTTAAAGACCTATACAACAACAGGAGATGCGGATCTTACAACATCATTGAAAGAGATGGAAAAAACAGATTTCTTTACTAAAGAAATCGATGATGGGCTATTAGGTGCAGAAATCGATATAGCGATTCATTCTGCAAAAGATCTACCGGCTACTCTGCCGGATGAATTGGAAATTTATGCCATTACAAAAGGAGTAGACCCAAGAGACTCTGTTGTATTATATCCTCCTTTTACTCTAAAAACACTTCCTTTCTCTTCTATCATCGGTACATCCTCTAAGCGAAGAGAAGAATATTTAAAAACAATAAGAGAAGATTTTCGATTTTTTGATATAAGAGGAAATATTCAACAACGCCTCGATTTGTTAAAATCAAGAAAAATAGATGCACTTGTTGTTGCAGAATCGGCACTTATCCGGTTAAATTTAACACATCTTCATCGTGTTATTTTAGATGCTCAAACAACACCGCTACAAGGAAAACTTGCTGTGATTGGTAGAAAAAACAATGTATTGTTAAAGCAACTATTTCAGTTGATTAATGCTGTATGAAAAAAGTATTGTTTACAGGACTTGATCCTACTTTTTTTGCATTGCAAGATCCGGTATTACATGTTCCTTTAATTGATATTGTTCCAAGACCTATTCATAATGTGGAAATACAAAATATGTATCACCACTTGCATCAGTTTACTCACATTATTTTCACCAGCAAGAGTGCTGTGAGGATTTTCTTTAATTATTTAAAGGAAATGAATAAATCTCTTTCCGATCTTGCATCAATAAAAATTTTATCCGTTGGCAAAAGAACATCTCTAGAACTAAAAAAAAATCATATCACCAACATTTATACAGCAAAAGAGGAGCAGCAAGAAGGAATTGTGGATTTATTAAAAGAAATGGATTTGACAAATGCATATATTTTAATGCCACGATCAGCAGGTGCAAGACCTCTGCTTATTCATTTTCTAGTAGAACATAGTATCAGGCATTATTTTTGCGATCTGTATGATACCGTGTATGTAAAACCAACAATAGACATACCATTTTCAGAAATAGGGGAAATTGTCTTTACATCGCCATCTACTGTAAATGCATTTTTTTCTTTTTTTAAAACATTACCTGATCACCTGAGTTTTAAATGCATAGGAGAAATAACCAGGCAAGCACTTCATCATTATCTAAAGAAAAAATAACCCATTTTGCTATCTTGTATCATCAATAACATCAAGAAAAGGAGAAAATGATATGTATAAATTACCGGAATTGCCATATGACTATTCAGAACTGGAACCTGTAATTGCTGCAGAGATTATGCAGCTTCATCATCAAAAACATCACAACACTTACGTGCTTAAACTAAATGAAGCACTGGAAAAATATGCAGAAGCAGAAAAGAAACAGGATCTAGCGCAGATGATAGCCTTAGAGTCTGCTATTCGATTTAATGGTGGCGGTCATGTGAACCATTCTATTTTTTGGACAAACCTGGCACCTCTTGCAAAAGGGGGAGGCGTTTATCCAAAGGGAGCTCTTATGGAAGCGCTAAATAAAACATTTGGTTCCATAGAAAAATTCATAGAAGATATGACTAACCAAACAGTCGCAATTCAAGGGTCTGGATGGGGGTGGCTTGGCTATTCAAAATCTAGAAAACAATTATGTATTGAAACATGCGCTAACCAAGACCCTTTATCTACAAAAGGATTAGTTCCTCTTCTTGGTCTTGATGTGTGGGAGCATGCTTACTATATACAATACAAGAACGTAAGAGCGGAATATCTCAAACAGATCTGGAAACTTGTAAACTGGAAAAATGTAGAAGAAAGATTTATAGCGGCCATCAAGTAATAAAAATCTTTTTATAAAGAAATGAATAGCGGTTTTCAATTATCTCTACCTATTGTAAACTAGGCAGCCACACATATAGAAAATTACTTGTATGTGTGGCAATTAAAATTTTAACGAATAGTATCATGGGACTGATTAGATTATTTTCTAGACAAACACCAAAAATCAAAGTAGAAACCACAAAAAAAGATGGTTTTAGTGGCTGGATTAAATGCTCGGGTTGTGGAGAAATTATTCATGCAAATGAATTAAAAAATAATTTAAACTGCTGTCCAAAATGTGAATATCATTATCGACTATCTGTAGAGCAACGCATTCAATTACTCGCAGATAAAAATACGTTTCAAGAAAAATTTAATCATATTCTTCCTACAGATCCATTAGAGTTTGTAGATGAGGAGAGTTATAAAGAACGTTTAAAAATTGCTAAGGCGAAAACAGAAAAAAATGAAGCCGTTTTAACAGGTACCTGTCAAATAAATGATATACAGATAGCAATTGGCGTTCTTGATTTTACGTTTATGGGTGGATCCATGGGGTCTGTTGTTGGTGAGCGATTAACCCTTTTAATAGAATACGCCATAGAAAATAATCTTCCTGTAGTAATCATCTCTGCTTCAGGAGGCGCTAGAATGCAAGAATCTATTTTCTCCTTAATGCAGATGGCAAAGACCTCAGCAGCGCTTGCTAACCTCGGTAAAAAAGGGCTCCCTTATATTTCTATTTTAACAAATCCTACGATGGGTGGAGTTACGGCCTCTTTTGCATCTCTTGGAGATATTATTATAGCAGAACCTAAAGCATTAATTGGATTTGCAGGCCCTCGTGTTGTAGAACAAACCATTCGTCAAAAATTACCGGAAGGTGCACAAAAATCAGAGTTTTTATTAGAAAAAGGGATGATTGATTTGATTGTGCATAGAAAAGATTTGAAAAATAAGTTAGGACTCATTTTAGAGTTTTTGACGGTGAATAATAAACCGGAGCTTGCATCAAAAGATCCATTTGTTCATGCTAATACACAAAACCTCATAGAAATAATCAAAGTTTCTAAATCAAAGAAGACTAAAGCAAAGGTTTAAATTGTATGAAGCAAGATCTATATGCTCTTGTTGAACAACAAGAGCTAATTCCTATTTATGCTACAGAAGAAGCAGCCGGGGCCGATCTAAAAGCCAATATTGTAGAAAATGTTACTATTCTTCCGGGGGAATCAGCGCTGATTCCAACAGGTATTAAATTAGAAATTCCAAGAGGCTATGAAGTACAATTAAGACCAAGAAGTGGCCTTGCCTTGAAACATGGCATCACCATTCTCAATACACCTGCTACCATTGATTCCGACTATAGAGGGGAGATTAAAGTCATTTTAATCAATCATTCTAAACATGCGTTTGTTGTAACTCCAAAAATGAGAATTGCACAAATGGTACTAGCTCACGTACTGCAAGCAAATTTTATTATAAAAGATGAACTTGCAAGTTCATTAAGAGGAGAAGGTGGCTTTGGACACAGCGGCAGTCACTAAGATAACTATCTCTGATTATATAGAGAAAGATTCGATCATCTTTTTACATGGAGGCTCCAGAAATGAAGCCCTTGAGAAGTTGACAAATGCTCTTTTTCAAACCGGGAAAATTGCAGATAAAACGATGTTTTATGAGTCGCTACTGGAAAGAGAAAAGATTGTTTCTACCGGAATTGGCATGGGTATAGCAATACCTCATGCAAAACAAAGACTATATTCTGAGTTCTTCCTGGCTATCGGTATTGAGCAAAATAAGGGTATTGATTGGGGCTCTATTGATAATCTACCTGTGCATTTGATCTTTGTAATAGGTGGCCCATCTGATAGACAAAATGAATATCTTACTATTCTTTCTGCATTAACAAAACTCATTAGAAATAAAGAATTAAGATCCAATTTAATTCACGCTAAAACAAAAGAAGAGATTTGCTATCTTATCAAAAATCAAGAAATCAGCAATTCTGAATAAAACAACTTCTACGGGAACAAATCCGTTTTTTTTAATAACAATAAACAAAAGCAATAATATTCCAGAAAAAAGAAAAGGTATTCTAAAGTTTATGAGTTCTATACTTCATTGACGTTTTAGTGTTGCTTGCAATAAAACGATTGGCTAAGATTTGCGTCTAATTTTTTTTTAATAGAGCTTTGGATATGTTATGTTAGAACTCCTCAAAAAAATCTTCCAAAACCACCGCAATATTCTGAATGATATGAGGACTAGATAGGAAAAAAACATGTTTTTTTGGCCTACCTTTTTATAGGATCTATTTTACATAGCCAAGAGTCGGTAATTGTTTTTTTTAGAATACCCACCTAACCGATATCTCTCTCTAAGGACATTTTGCATATGCCGGCAAATTTCAATGGTCGCTAACAGAGCAGGAAAATACTTAGAAAAAATTCATGGCTTTTGTTATAACGAAGCGAAAAGGAGCCTTTCATGGATCTTAAAATACCAGATGTCGCCCAGTTACTAGGTGTGTCAGAAACAACCATTAGACGATGGCTAGCGGAAGGTAAGATTCCTGCTTATCGGTTGCATCACCAATATAGATTTTCAAGACCGGAGATTGAAAATTGGATGATGAGTTGCAAAATCACCCAAAAAGAAAAAATCTTTCGTTTTCTGGAAAAAGAAGAGCCTAAACACCAAAATATAGAAAATACTACAGTAGTTGCACAAGGATGGCAAACATTTAGCCTTTATCGATCTCTTCATAAAGGTGGTATTATTTTTAATTCTACGGCAACTACCAAGGAAGAGTTAATTAAAGAAACAACAAAAGAAATAGCTCAGAAATTTCACCTGGATGAAGATGTTATTGTAGACCTGTTGCTCGATAGAGAGCGCTTAATGCCTACAGCATTGAATCAGGGATTTGCTGTTCCTCATACAAGAGATTTTTTATTGAAAGATGGCTTTGATGCTGTCATTATTGTTTTTCCAAAAAATCCTATTGACTGGGGTGCTTTGGATGGCATGCTTGTTCATACCGTTTTCTTTTTATTTGCATGCGATGATAAACATCACTTAAATTTATTAGCTAAACTGGCTCACCTTAGTAGCGATGAAAATATTGTTCATTTTCTCAAAAATCAACCAGATCAAAAGATGATTCTTGAGTACATAAGAGGATGGGAGCTAAGTCTTCATGACAAGAAACATCAGTGAAGCCTCCCCTAAGCTGGAGACTTCGGAGATGAATCGTTGTTTTATTTATAAAAGACTTGCAATTTTCATCGATTATTAAGATGATGGTCCCTTATTAATTAACGTGATGTGTCCTATGTCTAAGAGAACTTCCCGTGTTCAAATCAGATGGATTATTTGGGCTCTTGCCGCTATCTTTTATTTTTATGAATATCTACTACGTATCTCCCCCAGTGTAATGATTCCAGAGCTGATGCAAACCTACCATGTAGATGCTGCGGCAATTGGATTCATGGTAGCATTTTATTTATATGCCTATGCCCCCATGCAACTAGTAGTAGGCGTCCTCATGGATCAGTATGGAGCAAAAAAACTACTTACCCTTGCTTCCATTATTTGTGGTCTTGGATCTATTTTGTTTGGTCTTTCCAATCATATTGTTTTAGCAGGTATAGGAAGATTGTTAATAGGACTAGGATCTGCCTTTGCCTTTGTGGGAATGGTGTTTATTTGTTCTCATTTATTTCCACAGCATAAACGCGCCCTTGTAATTGGTCTT
>JACRBE010000027.1 GCA_016213235.1 Chlamydiales bacterium
CAATCTATTTAGAACTTCAATCGAAAATAGATAGCTCTATGACAAAACCAGGTCTTGCTTTTATTTTGGTTGGAGAAGACCCAGGCTCAATTGCTTATGTTAATATGAAACAGCGCAAATGTAAAGAACTTGGTTTTTATTCCAAAGTCGTTAAGCTATCCGAAGATGTCGCATCTCACGATTTACTAAAAATCATCCAGACTTGTAACGACTCCCCGCAAATACATGGTATACTCGTGCAACAGCCTCTCCCTTCCCATCTGGATACTTCTCTCATTTTATCTTCTGTATTACCTGAAAAAGATGTGGATGGATTTCATCCTGTTAATGTAGGGAAAATGGTCCTTGAGGATGCCTCTGGTTTTATTGCTTGTACTCCTCTTGGTATTGTAAAAATGCTTGCTTATTACAATATTTCCTTAGAAGGCAAACATGTAGTGATTGTTGGCAGAAGTAATATTGTAGGAAGGCCTCTTTCTATTTTATTATCACAAAAAAGGCCTTTTCTTAATGCAACTGTTACACTCTGTCATAGTGGAACTACCAATCTAGCCCATATTACAAATGAGGCCGATGTATTAATTACAGCCATTGGAAAGCCAAAATTCATAAAAATGAACATGGTAAAAGATAATGCAGTAGTAATAGACGTTGGGATTAATAGATTATTAGATGACCATAACATCTCTCATCTTGTTGGAGATGTCGATTTTGGAAATGTTGCACAGAAGTGTTCTTATATTACACCTGTACCGGGAGGAGTAGGGCCCATGACGATCGCTATGCTCATGTACAACACATACATCAGTTATACCAAATCTATATGAGAATATTATCCCTTTCTCTGTTTTTAGCATTAATGGCTTGCTCTTCCTCTACCCCTTCTTTTCATGGCATTCAAATGACCATACCCTATCGCATTATCCTTGGACAAAAAATCTCCACTAAACAGGCAAGGCAAATAAAAGAGATTATTGATATAACCTTTAAAGAGGCGGATAGCACCCTCAATCACTGGAATCCCTCATCAGAAATATCACTTATCAATCAATCTGGAAAGGGTACTTTTACATGCTCTGACGACCTTTTATTTTTATTTAAACTGGCAAATGACCTTGTTGTATTATCAAAAGAGAGGTTTGACCCCTCTATTGGTCTTGCAATAACTAGTTGGAAAGATTCGCTATCTAAAGGAGAGTATATTGATAGCGCTACTATTGACAAATGGAAACATGTTATTGGCTGGGATAAGTTATTATTAGAAAATAATACTATTACTAAATATGAGGACTCCCTCTACTTTGATTTTGACAGTATTTCTAAGGGATTTGTCGTCGACAAACTAATAAAAAAATTAAAAGATATCGGTATTAAAGATGCTAGTGTAGAATGGGGCGGTGAAATCTGTGTGATTGGTCACACTAGATTAGGCAATACTTGGAAAATTGGTATTAGCCATCCAGTTGATCCCACGCAAACAATTGATGTACTTCAAATGACAAATAGAGCCTGTGCAACTAGCGGCAATTATATTCAACGATGGAGGGTAGCTGATAAGGACTACACCCACTTTATTCATGCAAAAAACTTGACCCCTATAGAAGTCTCTTCTCCTAGTATCTCTTCTGTAACGGTGCTCGGGCCTAGCTGCAGCTTAGCTGATGGTCTTGCCACCATTGCATGCCTATTTGACAATACACAAGATTTAGAAACCTGGACACAGGCAATTAAAGCAAAAAATCCAGAAATAGATTTTATTATAATTTACGAAATGTGATATGGGTAAATCCATGCAAGAAACAATTTTAATTGGCACTCTCAGTACCCATTCAAAAGGTTTTGGTTTTGTTCAGGGACTTGAACAAAACATAGAAATTTTTATTCCTAAACGTTTTTTAGAAGATGCTATTGATGGCGATATTGTTAAAGTAGAATACGACCCATCGCTTGAATCTTCTAAAGGATTTGAAGGAAAAATAGTCGAGGTTATTGAACGCAAGCGCAAAACATTATATGCCTTGATTGTCAATAAAAAAGGAAAACAAAAATACGAAGCATACTCGCCATTACTCGGTCCTGAAAAAACTTTTTCCATCACAGTCAATACTCCTTCTTTAAAAATCGGAGATCGCGTTGTCCTTTGTGTAAAAAATTGGGGGAAAAAAAATAGCTCGATCAAAACCGTTTTTCATAAAAAATTAGGATCTATTGATGATCCCTCTTTGGATATAACATCTACAGCAATTGAATACTTTTTATCGGAATCATTTCCAACAGAGTGTTTACAAGAAGCAGACTCGTTTGGGACCATTGTCACCAAAAAAGAGACGGAAGGAAGAGTTGATCTAACAAAAATAGAGTGTTTTACCATTGACCCTAAAGAAGCAAAGGATTTTGATGATGCCCTCTCTCTTATTATAAAGAATGGCAATTTTGATCTTTATGTTCATATTGCAGATGTATCTCACTACGTAAAACCAGAGTCTGTTATTGACAAAGAGGCTGTTAAACGAAGTAATTCTACCTACCTTCCAGGAACTTGCCTCCCCATGCTTCCAGAAAATTTATCCAATCACCTTTGCAGTTTAAAGCCACAAGTAAAAAGACTCGCTGTCACAGTACAGATGCTCTTTGATAAAAAGGGAGACTTATTATCTTATCAAATTTATCGAAGTACGATTAAAAGTCAGACACGCTTTACTTATGAAGAGGCTAAAGAGGTGTTAGATGGTAAAAAGAAAAGCCGTCATGAACTGGCATTGCATCAGATGGTAGAGCTTTGTAATTTGCTCAAAAAAAAGAGAAAAGAGCGTGGCAGTGTTGATTTTAGTTTGCCTGATTTAAGACTGATAATTGATAAAAAAGGAAATCCGGAAGGATTTGAGCTGATCGAATATGATATCACACACCAACTCGTAGAAGAGTTCATGCTAAAAGCAAATGAACTCGTGGCAATGCATTTATTGAAAGAGGGAAAACCAACTATTTTCCGCGTACATGAACAGCCAGCGGAAGACAAATTACAGCAACTACATCAGTTTATCAGGAGACTTGGATATCCTCTTTCGGATAAGCCAACTACAGAAGACATTCAGAAAATTTTTGAACAGGCCAAAAACTCCCCACACTCTTATCACCTTTCGGTAAACTTTATTAGAAGCATGAAACTAGCATACTATAGTGAAGAAAATGTAGGTCATTTTGGTCTTAGTTTAGATCACTATCTTCATTTTACATCGCCTATTAGAAGATATAGCGATTTGATCGTGCATAGGGCGTTATTTGATGAGGTAGTTGGAGATTTATCATACATTGCAAAGCATGTTTCTCAACAAGAGCGCAATAGTTTTAAAGCAGAATCTTCAATGCTTTATTTAAAAAAGTTAAGACTGCTTGATCATTATTTTGATGAAGATCCTTATAAAATTTATGAAGGGTGTATTACCAAGTGCAAGCCAAATGGTATCTTTTTTGAACTGAAGGAATTTTTTATTGAGGGTTTCATTCATATTTCTAAGCTAGGATCTGACTATTATATTTTTTATCCAGATAAAGAGATGATTGAAGGAGATAGAACAAGACAACGCTTTACCATAGGGCAAACCATTCACGTAGAAATTGAAGCTATTGATCTTGTATATAGAGAATGTTTTTGGACGCTATCCAAGAAACTATTTTCTTTACATAAAAAAAATAGTAATAAAACATAAGAGATATACCTTAAGGATTTTTTCATGAAGAAGTATTTCATTACCGGTCTGATTATTTTACTACCGCTGGCAGTGACCATTCTTGTTGTAGCTTTTATCGTTAATTTTTTAACACAACCATTTATGGGGGTTGTTTCCGCGCTTTTTTCTGAGCTGATTGACATCAACAAAGGCTTTTTATTTTTATCTAAAGAAAATCTGGTTCGCTATGTTTCCCAGTTTGTAATATTGGCAGGATTATTCGTCGTCACTGTCCTTCTCGGTATGATTGCAAGATGGTTTTTCTTCAAATCCCTAATCAATCTTAGCGATAAGGTGTTGCACCGCATACCTCTTGTCAATAAAGTATATAAGACATCGCAAGAAATTATCCGAACTCTTTTTGCCTCTGACAAAAACTCTTTTAAGCAAGTCGTAATGGTCCCTTTCCCAAAAGATGGTATCTATGCAATTGGTCTTATTTCAAGAGAATCTCCAAAGGTTTGTTCTGACACTGTAAAAGCAGAACTTTTTTCTGTATTAATACCAACAACACCAAACCCGACAACCGGTTTTTTGCTTATGTATAGGAAACAAGACATTATCTTTCTTGATATGAAGCCAGAAGATGCTATTAAATATATCGTATCCTGCGGTGTGATCACTCCACCTGCTAAACCGATGGAAGAAATGAGCTAACCTTCATGAAAAAATATTTTCTTACAGGGCTTATTATTTTTCTTCCTCTTGCAATCACTATCTTCATACCTGTTTTTTTATTTCAACTCCTCACCTCCCCATTTTTAGGATTGCTCGAATATATTTTGACAGAACTACATGTAAATCCAGCCCACTACGACCTCATCCTACTCCTTTCTAAATTTATTTTTCTGATCATCTTATTTATTGTTATTGTTATCCTTGGATTTATTGGACACCATGTGTTATCTCACTGGTTTGTCCATTGGATGGATCGTTTGTTTTTAAGAATACCTGTGATTAAAACGATTTACAGACTCTCTGCAGAAGTCGTGAAATCCTTTTTTCAAACAACGGAAAAACCATTTAAAAAAACAGTTCTTCTTCGTTTTCCTAATATGATTAGCACAGTCTATGGTTTTGTAACAGGAGATGCCCCGCAACAAATCAAAAAGTTTGAAAAGAGCGATGAGAATCTGAAAGCAATATTTATTCCAACTGCACCGCATCCTATCTCCGGATTCCTTGTGATGGTACAAGAAAAGCTGATCCAGGATGTGGACATTAGTATAGAAGATGTGTTTAAATCTCTTCTATCTTGTGGTCTTTATGTGCCTGGAGAGAACCAGAAAAAACCAAATGAGCCAAAAAAGTAACATCCAAGTCTTTTTTCACCCGATTGCTTCTAACACTCAAAAAGTGCCTTTGGTTTGCTCCATTGTAAAACAGCATTTTTTTTCTCATCTACATCTTGATATTATTACAGAAAATAAAGAATCGTTGCTCTTTTTAGATCAACTTCTTTGGAAATCTCCAACAAACTCGTTTATACCTCATGGTTCTCTTGGAGAACCTTACTGTTTTATTCATTTATACGACTCACTACCAACCATCTCTGATGCAAAGCATGTGTTTAACTTAACTAAAACACCACTTCCTTTAGACTCTCATTACCTGACTATTCACGAATTAGATGATGTATCATCTAAAGAGTATTCCAATAATAAATATCACTTTTATAAAGCAAATAGTTTCAAAATAGCCACAATTCCGCTCCAGAAGAGCAAGAACCCGACATAGAACTCAGGGAAAATGCACCTATAGAAACTTTAAGGCGAATCTTTTGACTGCAGCAGCTGTAGCTAACGTCGCAGTCGGAGCCTTTTATGTCGGGTCCAGAGCCTACAATGATTTTGGAATTGATGAAGGTTTATACCAGATAACTCACAAGATATACTGCCGATAGTGTGCGAAGTTTTGCCAGTGTAATTTCTTTTTTGAAATTTCTTATATGGCATAAAAAAATTTAAATTAGAAAACTTTTTATTAAAAAATCGATAAAGCGTGTTTGGTTCTTGCCAGCTTTTATCAAATCATCTATAATACCACATAAAAATTTTAGGAGCTTCAGCATGACAAGAATGAGTAAGCAAGGTGAAAGAAGAGCTATGTCACCTAGGAAAAGACATTACCCAGCTAAAAAAACAGGGCCAAAAAAAGAAAATCTCCCAAATGGGTATAAAGAGCAAGTAAATGCCGCTAATAGCAAAGATTTTTTTATTCCAACGATTAAATAAGGATTGATTTAAGTATATGTCTAGACACAAAAGCTATGGTAAATCTAGCAAATCTACAAAAAAGAAAAACGTCCTTAAACGTTTTGAAAGAATTGATATGCTCCGCTCTCTAGGAAGATGGAAGGATGGAGAAAACAAAAAAGTAACCGGTCTTCCTAAAACACCTGTCGAGTGATTATTCAAGTTTATAATCGTCAGAGCGATCTTGTCATTCACGATAAAGCCGTAAAGGCTCTTGTAAAAGAGATTTTGCGGCTTTATGATGTTCAGTGCAAAGAGGTAAATATTTTTTTCGTCCCCTCTGAAGAGCTCTGTGATTTACATGAGACTTTTTTCAATGACCCATCCCCAACAGATTGTATCACCTTCCCGATGGACGATCCAAAAGATGCTAACTGTGAAATGCTTGGTGAAGTTTTCATCTGCCCTGCAACAGCACTTCAGTATGCAGAGGAACACCGCTTGTCTGCTTATGAAGAACTATCCTTATATGTTGTGCATGGACTGCTCCATTTAATTGGATTTGATGACATAGAAGAAAAAGAGGAGGCGATCATGCGGCAAGAAGAGAAAAGATGCCTAGTGCTGCTAAAAAAAGAAAACCTTCTCTTAAAAAAAGAAAATGTTATAGAAAAAAGATAAACCTTATTTAGTATGAGCACCCTATTAACCGTTTTGTCCCTTTTTTTTCTTTTTGCAACAAGTAGCATTATTGCCATTCGAGCCGCTATCTTAAAACTAGGGTCTATGGCTACAAAAGATGAGTTTCAACACTATCCCAACTTTTATTTCTTTTACGTTTGGATTCACAAACACTTTCATAGAGAGCGATGGGCAGGACTATTTCACTATCTGACGCTTACATCACAAATCACCAGACTATGCTATGCATCACTTGCTGTATTTGTGGCGCTCGAACACTCCTTTTTACCTGTAAATGAGTACCTTTCCCATCACAATTCCTATCTTACAATCCTATCGATTTTTATTTTTATTGCCATTATTGCGGTTATTGCGATTATTACGGACTTATTGTTTAAGATACTGGGAACTACCCTACCTTATTTCACCATTAAGCTTTTCACCCCTCATGTCACCCTCATTTTATTGTCTCTTTCCTGGATTACTTATGTTCTCTTATCCATCGAAAGACAATTTGCAGCAAAACCACTCATAGAGCATGAGGAAGAGCCATCTGAGGAAAAAATCAAGAGGAAATTACAAGAGTTTTTACAAGAGCCTGAAACAGAGCAATTACTTGGCCCTTCCGATCAAAAACTACTACTCTCTTTTGCCTCTTTTAGAGATCGGATAACAAAAGAGATTATGGTTCCAAGAATCAATATTTTTGCCCTCTCTTCCGATGAAACGATTGAAGAGTGTATAGCAGAATTTATTGAGGAGGGGTATAGCAGAGTCCCTGTTTATCAGGGAAATATCGATAATATCACTGGTATCTTGCTATACAAAGATTTACTAAAATTCCTCTTTAACCATAAAGACGACCCTTCTAAGGATTATTTAAAAGTAACAATTGATACACTGGTATCCCCTGCCCTTTTTGCTCCAGAGTCAAAAAAAATCTCTCAACTCTTGCAAGATTTTAAAGCCCAGCAAAGCCATCTTGCTATTATTGTAGACGAATATGGCGGAACAGAAGGAATCGTAACGATTGAGGATATTTTAGAAGAGCTTGTCGGAGAGATCGCTGATGAGTATGACCTTGAAGAGCAATCTCTCTTTATGCGCCTGTCTAGTGGCAGCTGGATTGTAGATGCCAAGATGAGCATTATTGATATTGAAAAAGAACTAAATATCAGCATACCGGAAGCCCCGGAATATGAAACCATCGGGGGTTACATATTCCATACGGCAGGGGCCATACCGACAAAAGGATGGTGTATGCACCATGAGCACTTTGATTTAGAAGTAATTTCTTCTACAGATAGATCTATTGATAAAATCAAAATCTCTCCTGTGATACAGACGACCCGTCATAAAAAAGAATAAGTATTTGTTTCAAAGCATTTAACGCTTAATGTTGATCCACCCAAGAACCTGCCCAAAAATGAACGAGATAAGCCTCTGGAGTGTTTTCAATAATCTCTTGCTGCTCTTCTTTTGATAACGATTTTTGCGAAGGACCTAATGGATAGAAAAAAGTGGAAGGAAAAGCGATATTTTTCCATCCGGGCTCTTTTGCTTTTGCAATAAATGATTTTGTGAAATGAATAGGACCTGTTGCCGGATTAACCCCATTGCCTAATTTACTTAACATCTCTGTTTCTAATAGCTTATCTTGAGCGATTGTTTCCATGCAGTGTTGTAAAATAGGATGATGAGCAACAGATCCTATAACAGCGTTACAGATATTCAAGACAGAAGTATCAAGTGTTGAGATACCGCAATAAAGATCATAGGTATAATGGAATGCTTCAAGGGATTTTATACAATCTATATCCCAGTCAAGATAGACACCACCGAATTTCTCTAATATTTCATAGCGTACAATATTTGCTTTTTCCCCCCAATTTCTCCCTTGATCATAAAACGCTCTGTTTTTCAAATTAAATGCATTTACCTCTGTTTCGGTCCAAATTCGACATTCCCAATCCGGATGGAGGTTTTTAAATTTTTCAATTCTTTCTAACAACTGCTCAGGTAAAGGACTCCCTAGCCAAACCCAATGGGCAATCCGGGGAATTCGCACTTCTTGCGAGCGAGGAGCCTTCCATGGTTGATTTTGTTTATAAAGATCTCGCAAAAATTTAAGTAGTTCTACTGCATTTCCAGACATGCTACAAATTCCATAGTTGCCCGTTGATTGAAGACATTTCTTATAAGACAATGAGTCTTTCTTCATTGATTGATCAAAATCTATTATAGGATCATGTTGAAAAAGTGTGTTTGATCGAACAAGAACAATAGAGAACATAGTTAAAAGCAAGATCAACGTTCCATATTGAATCAAATTTTTACGAACATTACGGAGGGGTGATTTTATAAATAGAGAAATTATCGTTCCCATAGTTTGCTACTCCTATATATTTTCCATCCGGCGAAAGTCCAATCCCATGTGGAAAACTAAGTCTAGCATCCGGGTTCTCTATTTCAAAAACCTTCTCACCAATTGTCCCATTTTCTTTATCAAATGCATACACTCTAATTTTGTGATGGACATGATCTGACACAAAGATACAAGAATCATCTTTATAGAACCTAATGTCCTCACCTCCATTGAATTCTTCAGGATTATGATAAATAAAAGTAGGTTCTGGACCTAGTATCCCTCTTTCCCTATCAAATTTATAAATGGCAATCAGGCCATCTGGAGAAGAAGGGGTTTTAGTTACATTGACTGCGTATATAACAGCCGCATAATTATCATCTTTGGTAAAATCAATCGATTTAGCCTTTAGCGGTGCAAATTCACTTTTTAGTTCTGATATAAAATCGAATTCTGTTTTATTATTTCTTTTTTTTCTCTTATAAAGCGCTACCGCACTATCACCTCTCACAGTTGTAAGGGCTAAGTAATTCGTTTGATTAGAAAATCTAACTCCATGAACATTGGGATTTTTGGATATTATTACAGTCGTGGGATTAGTATCGATATGATGTGTTTTACTATTTACTTTGTATATATTTATAGCTCTACTATGGTTCACACTAACTGCAAGTAACGCTCCATCTGGAGAAAATGATAAATTCTCTCCGCTATATAATGTTGCAGCTTTACCCCCATAAACCACTTGGAAGAGAGAACATTGACTGGTTTTTTGATTAAATTTGTATAAGCAAATGGCTCCTGCTTCGAAATTAACAGTCGCCAGATACTCCTGATCAGGGGCCCATGCCACTCCACTACAAGTAGAAAACCGTTGTTGACTACCTACATAGAATGATTGAAATGTGTTAGAAGAATATAATGAGTTGGGAGTTGACATCTCACAAACTGGCTGCCTGCTAATAGAAAGACTAAATAATCGAACGCTGATCAACAAGAAAACAAAAATAGAACTCATGATATTTGTATTAATCAAATCAACCTAGTGAATAAAAATCTAAATAATTGATGGCATGCTCAAAAACAAAAAAACAATATATGACAATTATGGTTTTAGATTCTACAAATTTAATAATTCATGCTATTGTGTTATAAGAATTCAAACACAATATTTCTAGAGACAATCGACATGACAAAGAAAATGCTCATCATCCTGCTCAGTTTTAGTCATACACTATTTTCTTATATAAACCAAGAACAAGCACTGGTTCATTTTTATATTGATTTTGAACAATCCATGCATGAAGGATTTAATGAAGAGAAATATACAAAATGTCTTGATGAGAAGCCTCAGAAAACATATCTATCGATCCTAAAAACTCTCTATGAACAAAATCATTTTCTAAGAAAATTGCATGAGCGACCTATCAAAGCAATTCCACGAATAATTCATCAAATTTGGTTAGGCAGCCCTCTTCCCAAACGCTATAAAAAATTTCAGGAAACTTGGAAGAAGTATCATCCCGATTGGAAATACAAACTATGGACCGAGAGCGATCTAAAAAACTTTAAATTGATTAATCAAAAAGCTTTTGATAAGAGCGCAAACTATGCTGAAAAGGCTAATATTTGGCGTTATGAAATACTCGAGCGGTTTGGCGGATTATATGTTGATACTGATTTTAAATGCCTGCAATCGTTTGATCTGATTCACGATTTCTATGAATTCTATGCAGGGATCGCTACCATTAATCGTTTAACGCTAATAAACAATGGATTAATTGCCTCCATTCCTGGACATCCAATCCTTAAAGAATGTATCAAGAATATCAATAAACAACCTTATGGTCATGGACAACTGGGTCGAAATGGTACAATCTTTTTTGGCCATATGGTTGTGCAGACTTGTTTAAATAATAAAAGCATGAATCTACATCGTATTTTGATCCTCCCGCCAACTTATTTTTATCCATGGCCGGGAAAAGATGCTCCCAAACATTTTAATGAATATCTGCTAGAATCAAGTTTTGCCGTGCACTTTTGGGACTGTAGCTGGGTATTTCCCGTTCCAGACGACACATAAAAAGGATCAAGATATTCAGGAAGCGATTTATCTTTTCAGAAAACAAGTTTTTTCTTTAACAACATTCAATTCGCTTCTTGAAAAAGAATTTTAAAGATGATACGATAGCGCCATAAAAAAAGAATTTTTTGGAGCTTAAATTTCATGCGCAGATCGATATGTATTACAGAACCTAAAACGGTACTGGCAGGACAAGTTTCTACTGTCAAATTCAGTTATATACCTGCAAACAATCTTCCTGCTAAAACTCTTTTAAAGTTTGAGATGCTCTCTAAAGGAAGAGACATTGACTGGCATATCCCTCAAGTCAATATAAAAAAACATGAAAATGTTATCTGGATGCAAATGCCTGATCAGAAGATGATAGGAGGTACAGCACAAGAAGATCAATATGGTGTTTTATCTCAATTTGAATTCCAGTTGCCCGCTGAAATAAAAGCAGGAGATGAGCTCTCTTTTTTTATAGGAAGTCCTGATCTCGTGGCTGCTAAAGGGACAAAAGTACAACAATACATCCAACGTCGCAGACCTTTTCTTCTCTATATCGATCCTAAAGGGAAAGGTGATTATAAAGAACCTGAAATGTTCCAACTTGATATCCGGGGCAATCTTCTTCATTCTATTCGAGTGATAGCACCCTCTGTCGTTAGCAAAAATGAACGTTTTGATGTTATTATCCGTTTTGAAGATGCTTATGGCAATCTAACTGGTTTCTGTAGCGAGGAAGACACCCTCGTTGAATTAACTTATAATCAACTGCGAGAAAACCTCAGCTGGAAATTATTTGTTCCCGAAACAGGCTTTACAACATTGCCAAATTTATACTTTAATGAACCTGGCGTTTATAAATTTAAATTAACTAATTTGAAAACAAAAGAAGTATTTTATTCTGATCCAATTAAATGTTTTCAAGAAACTGAATACCATGTCAATTGGGGAATTCTACATGGTGAATCAGAAAAATTTGATGCACTGGAAAACATCGAATCTTCTTTAAGAAGCTTCCGCGATGATCTTGCTATGCAATTTTTTTCCACCTCTCCCTTTGAATCTGAGCAAGAGGTATCAAATAATGAATGGAAACATATTAGCACACAAATCGCCGATTTTAATGAACCAGATCGATTTGTCACCTTTTTAGGATTTCAATGGGCAGGGATTGCAAAAGAAGAGGGATTAAGACAGTTGATTTTTTTTAAAGATGCAAAACCCATTCTACGTTTGAAAGATAGTAAATCTAATACCCTCAAAAAAATTTATAAAGGACACACTGCAAAAGACTTTATTTCCATACCATGCTTTACTATGGGAAAGGAGACCTGTTTTGACTTTAAAGATTTTAGCCCAGAATACGAGCGTGTGGTAGAGATTTATAACGCATGGGGATCCTCCGAATGTACAGAAAAAGAAGGGAATCCAAGACCGATAAAAAAAGAAGGGAAAAAGTTTTTTCAAGAAGCTAAAGATGGCTCTATTCGAGATGCTCTAAATGAAAATAAGCGTTTTGGTTTTGTAGCCGGTGGTTTTGATGATAGAGGCGTTTATTCTACTTTTTTTGAATCAGAGCAAGTACAATATTCACCGGGACTCACAGCTATACTAATCACAGAGCAAACCAGGGATCAATTACTTCTCTCGCTGTATAATAGAAAATGCTATGCAACAACGGGAAAGCGTATCATCCTTGATTATAAATTAGCCGGGCAGCTCATGGGATCAGAGTTAAATACCACTGCAAAGCCAGGACTCGCCTATAATAGACATATTAACCTATTTATTGCTGGAACCGCTCCTTTAAAAGAAATAGCTATTATTAGAAATGGAGAGACGATTAAAACCTACTCCACTAATGAAACGTCTTTTCAGGGAGAATATGATGACACCGATCCTTTCGATAAAATGGGGTTAAAAGATCCAGAAACAGGTAAATTATTTGTTTACTATTATATTCGTGTAATACAAAACGATGGGCACATGGCTTGGAGTTCCCCTATTTGGGTGGATTTGAAAGAAGATGTGTCTACTCTTACTAAACGAACTAGAAAAAAAGGATAAGGAGGCATTTATGTCTACTATTGTGATTGCATTTATTATTGTTGTGTTAGCTGTTATTGGTATTGGTATTGGATATTTTATCACTGGAAAGTGCAGGGCTTCTTGCGGCCCATGTGGTAAATCAGAGTGCTGCAAAAAGTCTGATACTGATAACAAAAAAGGAAGTTCCTGCTCAAAATCTAACAAAAACGGTTGTAATTAAAATTTTAATTATAACGTTATTGTTGTAAATCGTTTTAAACATTGTTTCATAATTTTATTTAAGCTAAAATATCTATAGGGGCCGTCTATTTTGGTAGTGGCTCCTATAAAAATACAATAATAGATTGATAATAATAATACTTTTTATATATTGGGCTTTTTTAGCTTAAAAAAGCTTGAGGACCCATTAGCTTTAATGGGTAGAGGGGGAAACAATGCATCAAGTTAATCATCATAGTTTTAGAATTAATTGTGATTTATCATTAATAGAGGACTCTTTAAGAGATGTCTCTTTATCTGATATTCCGGAAGTTGCAAGACAAATTTCTATCGTCAATGACTTTATTCAAGGTCTTCTTGCAGATCCAAACTTACCTTTTCAAGAAAGAGACTTTTTACTATCCAAACAAGATGAGGTGGTTCATTTATCTGGCCGCTGTAATAACCTACATAGGTCCAAACAGCTAGCATTTGTTTTGGAAGCAAAGGTAGACTCTATTCGAGCTTCTCGACTAACCGCGTTTAAACAGCATTATAATTTAACAACCGCGGAAAGAATCAAAATAAAAGAGGGCATCGACACAAAAATAATACCTATTACAGATAAAGATACAACCGTCCAAGATTTTTCACTGCTCGCAGAACAGGGCTATCAACTTGCTATTTATATCCACTATGCAGATAAAGGATCGTTTTATAATCTGTTTTATTCTCTACCGCAAGAAATCCGCATGCAAATACAGTTTCATATTGCCAAGTGTGGAGGATCCTTAGACCAAGATAGCGATTCTATTGATGCCATTAGAGCTTTAATTGGATTTGCAGAACAACATCACTTAGGAGCGATTGACTATCCATCTCCAGAAGAGGCCTATAAAGTAATTCATGATTTAATATCGTTGAATGAATAAAAAAAGAGCTGCTAATGCAGCTCTTTTTAAGAGTTTAAGAAGCTTTAATATTGTTATGCACCTGCATGCAAATTGTCAAGCCATGTTGTAACAAGAGATTCCAGGACAATTCCTACAGATCCTAAATCAATACTTTCATCAGATGAGATTTCGGCTATTTTCTCTAGTATTTCTACTACTGCTGCCTTCGTTTCATCACTAGTAGGGTTCTCCTTTCTATCGAAGGCTGCAAAGATTGCATTAAAATCACCTGCATCGGATGTTGGAGAACATTCTGGTTTTTCTTCTCCCCCTATCATCATTACAGGTGATGAATTGTCTCCATCATCTATAATTGCAGGCGGTGCCAAACGAGCACGAAGCGCTGCCATACATGTATCTATATCTAGAAGACCAACAGGTGCTCTTTCTATTAAATCCTTTAACCGACCTAAGAATAATTGAACAGTCTCTGCTGACAAACCTTCTTTATTAGCATTAAAAATCGTTGCTAATACCTGTCCTGCTTCATGTATTGCTGCTTTATTTGATTGCTCCGTCTTCTCTCTGTCATCACTATCTGTTAAAGGGCGTATTTTGTCTAACAATCCATCAAACAACTTGCCCAAGATAAGTAGCTTCAATCTTGGTTCAATCTCTTTACAAATGTTTAGCCCAATCTCTTCCAGAGCATCCTCATCGCCTACTGAGTCATCAATAGGTAGCGCGCCTCTATCATCCAGGCTGCTAGATATGATTCGTGCTGGAGATGGCGAAGGGGTGAGAGATATGGTGGTTGGATCAACGTGAGCAGCGCCCTTTTCTGAATTATCTGGGATCGGATGTTTATCTTTCTTTGGAGGAAGTTGTGATTGTAAATCATCTAGTGGTGATTCATCCGCAAAACAGCAACAGCAAATGTATTGTACAGCTAGCCTTATGATCGTTTTTATACAATCGCAACAATTATCTCGTATCCACTCTACAGTAGATTCAAAACACCCTCTATCTGTTACTTGTTGTCGATCTTGCATTGCTGCCTCAGCAACTTGTTTAACGCTTGGATTAGTGTCAGCTGTGGATAATGTAACTAATCTACCATTTGTATCTTTGCCCGATTGAACACCTTCTAATTCTGCTGGGCTATCCAATTCCCGTTCAGATGCAACTCGTCTTACTTCCATGAACTCCTCCGAATTTTTATTTTTGATAACCCAAGGATAATTATTAAGATATTTTAAAGCGATTATTATTTTTTATTTAAAAAATCATTAGAAAAGAATGTTTCATCAATACAAATACAACTAAATTTTTTAATTGATAATACTAAGAGATCCACTACAGAAATCAGCCTCTACGTCCAATTCAAGAATATGATAGATAAAAGAAAAAATATAAAAAGTCCCTGTAAAAACTAAAATTTCTTTATTGTTTTGTGCTAAATGAACGGCTTTTATTATTTCTGCTATATCATCATTAGAATACGATATGTTGTTTTTTATAGAATGACTTAATTTATTTAACATCTCCTTTTTTTTAATTAGTTTGTGATGGTTGCAATCGATGAGATGAATGTGTGATGTTAGACTTAGTAGCATCTTTATAAATAAACTAGAATCCCTTCCCTCACTAAAACCTATAACCAATCGAAACCTTTCCAATGGAAAGGTTGTTTTTAGCTGATGAAGTAAATAGGAAATAGAATCTTCATTATGCGCTACATCAAAAACCATGTGCACTCCATCTTTTTCTATTTCTTTAAATCGGCAAAGAGGTTTTTGTTTTAGCCCCATTTCAATAAAAAGAGGATCTACAGGAAACTGGTTCATTAAAATAGAGGTGGCGCTTTTACAAAGCATACTATGTAACGTAGATACATTTGTTACTGGCGGTAATAAAACAACAGGAGCTTTTTCATAAAATGCTTTTTTAAAAACAGGAGCTCTTTGCGCGCTTGGAGCGAGCAGAGCTGGTATATTTTTCTTAATAATACCAGCTTTTTCCTCCGATATTTGATCAAGGGTATTTCCTAAAATATGCATATGGTCTTGTTGAATTGATGTGATGATAGACAAAATAGGAGTAATAACATTGGTAGCATCTAATCTTCCTCCAAGTCCTACCTCAATGATCGCAATATCTACTTGTTTCTCTTGAAAATACAAAAAGCCCATTAATGTTAATATATCAAAATAAGCTCTTGGTATTTCATGCCTATCAAATACTCCCGTAATATATTGATATAATCTTACAAAATCCTCTTTAGGAATAACTGCTTCATTGATCTGTATTCTTTCTCTAATGGTAAATAAGTGAGGAGAAGTGTAACACCCCGTCTTATATCCAGACAGTTTATAGATGTGCTGTAGCTTGCAACATGTAGATCCTTTACCATTGGTTCCTGCAACGTGGATCATAGGATAGTCAAAGGAACTAGATAGTATCCGCATTACTTGTTTAACATGCTCTAACCTACCTATTTCTGGCTTGTTTTTTAAAGAAACGAGCTCGTATACTACTTCATCATATATCATGTGATGCTAGTATCTGCTTTAATGTTTCTTCATCTACATAAGAAGCCCCTAGTCGATTAAAGGGTCTTCCATCTCCATGAAAATCTGATCCGCCGGAGATAAGCAACTCTTCTTGCATAGCAAGTTTCAACCACCTCTCGTTTTCCTGTTTTTGGAAATTGGCATAAAAACACTCAATCCCATCAAAAGGATGTTGTTGAATCATTTTCTTTACCCATTTTTTTTCTTTAATTAAATGAGGATGTGCTAGAAATGCCTTACCTTTTGCTGCATGAATAATTTCTATTGTTTCTCTAATATCAAAATTCTCTCCTCGCTCAAAACAAAGAGCCTCATCTCCTATCCACTCTCGAAACGCATCTTGTATTGTTTTAACATATCCTTTGTTCACAAGTACTCTTGCAATATGCATCCTTCCAATGCTTCCTTTTCCATCCTCTTTGTGAAGTTCTTCTTCTGTAATGAACATGCCATGCCTTTTTAAATTAGCTAAAATAATTCTATTGCGCTCATTTCTTCTATCTACATGTTGCTCACAAAAATGATTTATTACATAAACCGATGGATCAAAATTATATCCTAGTAGATGAACACCTATTCCCTGATATACGCAAGAAAATTCTACCCCGGTAACAAGAAGAATGTTTTTTTGTTTTGCATAGGCAAATAGATCTGGTATATAGGCACTTATCGTATCGTGGTCTGTAATAGAAAGCCCACTTAGTTGCATATCTTTAGCTAGGTCAATTAATTCATAAGGAGTCAGTGTTCCGTCGGAACATGTGGAATGAGAATGTAAATCTGCTCTAAATGTCATATGCTATCACCCGTACTTCACGATGCATTGTAATACCAAGTACCTCTTTTGCTTTTTTTTCTATTGTTTCCATAACCGCTAAGACATCCGCTGCAGTGGCACCTCCTGCATTGATAATAAAATTGGCATGCTTTTCCGACACTTTTGCACCACCTATTTGAAAACCTTTTAACTGTAGCTGTTCAATTAAAGCTCCAGCAGAGCCGCAAGATGGGTTTTTAAAACAACATCCAACAGACAACTGATCATAAGGTTGACTATTCAAGCGATAATTCAATAATGATGATTGTCTTTCCTTTGCCTTGCAATCTTCTATAAGAGAAAAAACAGCAGATAAAATAATCAAATCCTTATTCTGAAAGGATGAATAGCGATAACCAAAAGTAATATCTTTTTTATCTATCGTTTGAACATCGCCTTTTTTATCTATCACAACAACATGTTTTAGATAATCCTTTGTTTCATTACCACCTGCACCAGCGTTCATATAAATAGCGCCACCTACACTTCCAGGTATCCCACTTGCAAACTCAAGACCGGCATACCCAGCTTTTGCTGTTTGCACCCCAAGAAGCGCAAAAGAATACCCAGAAGAGACATCAACTATATTTGCTTCCTGTTTTTTATAAGCAATTTTATTAACAATCACAGCGCCAAGATATCCCCTATCATCAAACAGACAATTAGATCCTTTTCCTATTACAATAAAACTCAACTCATGATGGTGAATAAACGCTAATGCTTCTTTAAGTTGCTGGGCAGAAAAAACTTCCATTAAGAATGATGCTGGACCACCTATACCAAAGGTAGAATAATGTTTAAGTAAAACATTCCTGTGGATTTGAAAGGGCTTTGTTACTATATCCATGATATACTTGATCTATTATCGCGTTAACAAATTTAGATGATTCCACTGTGCTAAATTTTTTACAAAGTCGAATTGCTTCTGCTACGGCAATCTTGATGTCTAATTGTTCATGGATTAACTCATAAATAGCAAGTCTGATGATGTTTTTCTCAATAGCAGAAATACGATCAAATGCATACTCCTCTGAAATACCAGAAATGAGAGCATCTATTTCGATTAAATGAGTCTCTATTTTTCTTGCTATATCTATTGCAAGATGCACATTTTTCTTCGTTGTTTTTAATTCATGCATGATGAGCAGCGTCGGATCATCTGATAAATCAGATGATATATGATGGGAATAAAGAACTAAAAAAATAATTTCTCGATGTTTTTGTATGGGTAACTGCATCATCCACCTAAAATTTATGGAGAGTATAGCGTTAAAAGAGTTAAAAAAAAACAAAAGAAAGAGAAAATGTTCAATTTTAATTTTAAACGCTTCATAATAAGAAATTATTTTTTCAAAATTACACATCTGTTATAGAAAAAATTATGATAGGGATTTTTTTAGATACAGAGACCAATGGTCTTGATTTTTATAAACACTGTGTGCTGGAAATCGCGTTTAAATTCGTGAATCTTTCTACCGGATCCCCCCTTTTCTCCTACGATTCTGTTATTTTCCATTCCATAGAAACTTGGAAAAAAAGCAACCCTATTTCCCTACAGATCAATGGCATCACATGGGAAATGATTGAAAAAGGATCTACTACAGATACCGTATCAAAAGCAATTATTGACAGTTTTTCTCATCACCATATAAAACGAGGTAAAGCGGTATTTATTTGTCAAAACCCCTCTTTTGATCGTATTTTTTTCTCCCAACTGGTACATCCTGATATTCAAGAAAAACTACAGTGGCCTTATCATTGGCTTGATTTAGCTTCGATGCACTGGGCTTTATCTATCCAGCAACATAAAAACCATCAGGGTTTATTACCTTGGGAAGTAGGACTTTCCAAAGATCATATTGCCAATTATCACCATATCCCTCCAGAGGCGCGCCCCCATCGAGCAATGAATGGTGTTAATCACTTAATATCTTGTTATGAACATGTGGTAGGATTTTTAGTTTGATCACTTGTTGCTATACTCGCAGACCATCTAACAGATCAGACGCTTGAGTCTTTTATACTTGATGATTAACAAAATATTTGCTTTGATCAGGTTTAATGACCAAAAGGTTGTGACATGTTCAAGCTCTTTAAAAATAGAAGATTTCAAGTAGACATTTTAACCGCGCTTCTTCTTCTTATCGGCTGTTCTTCCATCTTTATTATCTCCTTTACGTATTCCAAAATGTCCAAGTCTATTTTAGAATTTTCTAAAGGTACCATTCAAAGAGCAAGTTCCTCTAGCGTTGAAAAGGTAAATGACTTGATTACAAATGCACAACAACTCGTTACACTAGCTTCTGGTTTCTTTGCAGATAAAGATCCTATTACAGCTCAAGATCCCAATCTAATCCAGTTCTTATTAAATGCTGCAAGCTTCCCCTTAGTAGATGCTTTTTATGCAGCCGATAAGGATGGTAACTTTATTGGTGTTTTTGATTTTTCTGAACGTTCCGGGACGCAGCATTCTTTTTTTTCAAAAAAACAGCTTCCTGCTAATACTCTTTTTGGTCTTGCTATACAAACTCCTGATGGAAAGGAGTATTGGTATTATAAAGATAAGGACTTCAATGATATTGCAACAGAGGAATTTTCCATTAAATCCTTTGATCCAAGAGAGCGCCCCTGGTATATTGGCGCGCAAAAAACCCATGGGTTATACTGGTCTGATATTTACCGTTTTTTTAATTTTGATGAAGATGGGTTGACGACATCTACCACCCTACTCAATAAACAAGGAGAGCTGCAAGCTATTATTGGAGTAGATCTCTCCCTAGATATTCTATCCCAATTTCTTGCAAAAGAACAAATTGGGGTCCATGGGAAGGTTTTTATTCTCGATCAACATGGTAAAGTTATCATTCCGACTAATCACAAGCCTTTAACAGGAGTAATTACTCAAGATGTACTAGACCATGTCTATCAAAACTACCTCACAACTCATGAAGGTGGTTTTGTTTTAACTATCAATAAGGAGGACTTTTTAGCATCCGCTGCAAAAGTCTCTTTATTAACCGATAAATATTGGATCGTAATTACAACAGCGCCCATGCTTGACTTCTTTTCAGAATTATTAGACAGCCAACAAATCTCTTATATTATTTCTTTTATTGTACTTCTTATTGCATGCTTGGTCGCTTATTTTTTCTCTAGAAGAATATCCATTCCCATTACCACTCTTGCACATGAAGTAGATAAAATTACACAACTAGATTTTAGTAGTAATGTAAGAGTAAAATCTAATATTAAAGAAATCATCATCATGGACTCTTCTATTTATGCCATGAAGGTTGCCTTGCAGTCCTTTGCAAAATATGTACCAAAAAAAGTTATTGAACAACTCATTCAACAGGGAAATACTATTTCTTTAGGTGGTGTAAAACAAAACGTAACTGTCTTTTTCTCTGATATAGAAGATTTTACAAAGATTAGTGAAACGATCTCTACAGAACTACTGATGAACTTGCTTGCACAGTATTTTGATGGTATGTCCAAAATTATTTTATCCAATGTTGGAACCATTGATAAATATATTGGCGATAGTATCATGGCTTTTTGGGGAGCACCTACTATTTTACAAGATCATAGTAAACAAGCCTGTATTTGCGCCTTGCTATGTAAACAATTTATCATGAATTTCAACAAAGAAGAAGAAAGAAAGCACCTGCCTATGTTCCAAACTAGAATTGGCATCCATACTGGAGATGTTATTGTTGGTAATATTGGAACATCGGAGCGGATGAACTATACCATTATAGGAGATGCTGTAAATACAGCTTCTCGTTTACAAGTGGCAAATAAAACGTATCATACTACCATTATCATTAGCGAAGATGTCCTCCTTAAAGCAAACCATCAGTTCCTTGTAAGACCTCTTGATGCTGCCTCTATCCGTGGTAAGCAGGAAAAAATAAAAATTTATGAGCTATTAGATAGAAAAGACAGTCCCGTTTTCCAAGACACTTATGCAGATCATGTTATCCTTTGCGACTTGTTTACAGAGGCCTATCATATTTTTGAAAACAAAGATCTCGGTAAAGCAAAAAAACTCTTTGAAGAGATTCTCACTAGATTTCCAGAAGATCTTCCTACTAAGATTTATCTAACAAGAATTGCAGAGAACATGCCTTCTTAAAGAGGATGGTAATACTTTAGCCATGCCCCGGTTTTATATCGCCATAGATACATGACAAAATTAAGCAGACTCATTGCAGCAACAATTCCCCAAGCAATATCTGCTCCCCCTTGTTGCCAGCCAACGAGCAATAATGTAGGAAATGCATAAGCGATCCAATACACAATGATCGTAATTACTAAAATGAACCTTGTATCTCCTGCGGCTGTTAAAAATCCAATTAATATCCAACAAAATCCATCTAATAAAAAAAACAGGGACATAAAAGCTAGCGCTATTAAAAATGTATTTGCAAGGCTTGGATTTGCAAGAAGATCTTTATGTATAGATGAAGAAAATAAATTGAAAAAGAACTCTGGGAACAGACATAAACTACCAGCAAAACCAATAAAATAGAGAGTTTGAAGAATAAATGAAGATTTAAGCACTTTTTTAATTGGTTTTTTATGACCAGCCCCGAGCAGGTTTGCTACAATAGCGCTTGCCGCTTTTGATTGTGCCTCTAGAATAAACGATGATAAAATATACAGGCTTTGCACCATTGCTACAATAGTCATCTGCTCTGGTCCAACTGACATGACACAACGAAAAAACAAAAAGTGCGCTACCACTTCTATACAATGACCAATGCCAGATGGCATTCCTATTTTAATACCTTCTAATAGAAGGAATTTATTGATTTTCCATTTAAGGGTTTGAAATATCTTATTTTTATAAGAAAAAAAAATCCAAAACAAGAATAGCATCTGTATTACTTCAGATATTACAGTTCCAATTGCAGCGCCTCTTATTCCCAGAGCAGGTATTGTCTCTGTTCCAAAAATCAAGATGTAATCAAGAATGGTATTTGCAATAGTACCAATGATTGCGCATAGCGTGACCACTTTTACATTACCAATCCCTATAAAAAAACCAGATAGTGCTACGATTACACAATGAATTGGCGCAAAAACAATAAGTATTTCAAAATATTGTGTTTCAAATATTTCATAGTCTGTCCCTCCAAATAAAATGGGAGGCATCAACCATGCAGCAAGCAAAAAAAAAGGGGTTAATAATACTCCAAACCAGATCATCTGCCAAGTAGCTGATCCAATTTCTTCAAATTTATCTTCCCCATGCAATCTTCCTACTAATACCTCAGCGATTAGTGCCACACCCATAGGTATTACTAAAAAAATATAGTATGCAACACCGGCACTTACGGCAGCATTGAGAGTTAGTGGATTAAATCTTGCTAAAAAAATACGATCAACGAAAATCATGAGTGAGGTAGAGATAAGCCCAACCATAAGTGGCCAGGAGAGTACTAAAAATTCGCGTTTTGAACCAACAGGATACTTAGTTAACTGATACGAATGAGACATTATCATCCTAAACAGGGATTAAGATCTATGTACTACAACGCACTCTTTTTACCATAGGGAAAAATGTCCTTAAAAGAACTATCCTTGTTAGTCTTTACGGGAAAGCGGAATCTTAGGAAAGTATGCATCTATTCGTCGATAAAGCATTTCCCGCTCTGCATTTTTAGTTAATAAAGGAATTAACGTCCGAGCATCTATGATATCTCTACCCGCATCTTTTTCGATTAATAATTGATTGAAAAGCGATAGAATTCTCTGAGTTCTTATCTCACCAGCTGGCAACTCCGATATCTGTTTTATTTGCTTATGTAGTATAGACTCAGCTGGACGTAACATAAGACCTGGGTCTCCAAAGTCTCCTACTGGATAGTCATCTAATCGAACACCACAAACACTTCCTGATCCTTCCATAATATCCCTCACATGTAAAAAAGCAGGTCTAGTCTAATGTAGGCCAAACTAAATTACAATTTAAACTCACATAATCAACGTTGATCGCTGCTTGTTTATTTTCCCCGTGTGGTCTTATGTGTTGTACTAAATAGCCTGATCTTTTAGACTTTGATCAAAGCAGGTCCTTTATTGCCTGTAATTGGAGTGAGATATGAACATTAAAAAATTTAATTACATTGAGCCATCTAATATGCGCTCTAATGCGTTGTCATTATCTGCTTTTTCTTTTCATTGTATTCATCATCATGGACATCTCGTCCATTAATTTTTTCCCAATTTTTATTTATTTTTTTCTGAATTAATTAGGTTTCTTTGGGTCTTTATCTTTTACTCACAGATCCTATCTAATTCATAATTAGTGATTTATTTTAAATAATTTTTTTACATTACGTTTTTTATGTCTTTACAAAAGACGTATAGGAGTTTTTTTATGAAACCAAAAGCCATTGGCATTATAGGTGGCGCTGGTCCCTTTGCAGGCCTGTCGTTACTGGAGCGTATTCTTATACTTTCAAGGGAACTCTATGGTTGTTATAGGGACAGCGATTTTCCAAAAGTGTTTTTTATCAATTTCCCCTTTTCGGAAATGCTCTCTCCAGCAATTGATGCCAAGCAAATACAAAATGAACTAAGAGAGTGCCTTGATATCCTTGATAACAATGGCGCTGGCATCATGGCAATTGCATGCAACACATTGCATGCTTTCTTAGATAATGAAGAAACCAGATATGAGCTCATTCTTTTACCACAGCTTGTTATAGAAGAACTGCAATCAGATGACGTTCCCACAGTTCTTTGCTCCTCGACATCGAGGAAAACAGATCTTCACCGGCGATTTTTCCCTTGTATCTATCCCGACTTGCAAACGCAAGTCACGATAGATGATCTGATCGATGACATTCTTAAAGGCAATGAGGAGCATGTAATAGAAAAGCTCTTAAAAGTGATAGAGAGGATTCCATCTACTACCATTATCTTGGGATGCACGGAGCTCTCTCTTTTCAGTAAAGATCTATCCTCTTGCAACAA
This sequence comes from Chlamydiales bacterium, assembly GCA_016213235.1. Classification (GTDB taxonomy): domain Bacteria; phylum Chlamydiota; class Chlamydiia; order Chlamydiales; family JACRBE01; genus JACRBE01. Next base: position 24,561 of record JACRBE010000027.1, read on the forward strand.
GCGGATTATTGATCCGCTAGACCTTCTTGCAATAAAAATACTCAAAAAAAGTTTTCAAAACAATAGGAGATAATATGGATACCATGGCTGTTACAACAACGATGATTCCTCCAATAGAGATATCATCAAAAAAACCAGTAGATGTTCAACTACTACAAGAAGCGCGTCCCATAGAAGCAGTGGTTGATTATATAGCTGCAATAGAAGGACCTCTCGACATCTACTGTTGGTATGAAGGAACCCAAGGACTCCCAATATCTGGAGCATCATTTATAAAGGAAGCTTTGCTAGAACCCCTCTTTACAAGAAAAAGAGATACAAGAATATGCCTCTATTCTCTGAAAGGATGGGATTTTACAAAATGTATATCGAAAATGGCCTCTTCATCACGTCTTGGAGATGCTATTAATCGGATTAATCCGGTTGCACTACAGTGCATCTATGCTACATCATTTTTTCGATACTCCACTAGCTTTTCTGTAGAGAGTCCTCTTTATCAGTGGATCAATGAAGAGCTACCAAAAAAGAGTTATCTATTGGATCTTTCATCGGATGAAAGAAAATGTGGAAAGAGCATTGCTCAGCTCTTTGAGGATAAGACATCCCTTTTTGATTCTCTTAAAACATTAGATGTTGCTCAAGCATATGCTGCAATGCAGTATATCGAAGGGTATTACCTCACCCAGGAAGCGATCAAACGTGGATTATCGGAAGGGAAAAGAAGCATTCAGGTTGCTTTTATATTACCAAATGATGAAAGCAAATACTACCTCGATCTTCCAAGAGATCTAGATAGGTTGCTTCAAGCAGATTTTGGATCTCTTTTAGATAGTGTGGACATAAAGGTCTCATTGATTTGTTTTCGTTATGGGGATGACCTGTCATCCAGACCCTATATAAACAAAGCAAAAGGATCGATCAAAGTGGATCCGGAAGAAATCGAATCTTACTTCGACTATCTCCGAATATAAAACATAAATGTTAAACAATAGGTTTTTTATGAATATTACTGTTTTTATTTCCCTGCTTTTTACTCTCCAACTATTGTATTGGATCATTGGAAGGCGATCATCCACCAATCTTAGTACCAAAGAAAATTATTTTTTAGCGGGGAAACAAGTCTCTTTTTTTCCGTTAATGATGACCTTTCTTGCCGCTCAGGTAGGTGGTGGACTTTTTCTTGGATCTGCAAATGAGGCTTACCAATTTGGATGGAGCGTTCTTCTCTATCCGCTTGGGGCATCTCTTGGTTTGCTACTACTAGGAGCCGGTATTGGACGTAAACTAGCTGAGTTTCAAGTGTCTACTATTGCACAGCTCATGGAAGTCGTTTATCGCTCTCCTCTCCTCAAAAAAATCACTTCCATTTTATCTATCGTCTCTCTGTTTATGATCTTTGTTGCACAAATCATTGCTTCACACAAATTTTTAGTAAGCATAGGCTTTAGTAATATGCCCCTGTTTATTGTTTTTTGGGCTATTGTAATACTCTATACTGTACAAGGAGGATTAAAAGCTGTTATCTCAACAGACATCATCCAAGCTGTCTTTTTTTCTATTGTTATTTTTATCTGCTTTGGATTTGTCTGCTATTCCAGCTCATCCATCTCGTTTTCATTTGATCAAATAGAGACTATCATGCCTATTTCTTCTAAATTATGCGGATGGCTACTGATGCCACTATTATTTATGATCATTGAACAAGATATGGCACAGCGCTGTTTTGCCGCCAAAACACCACGTATTGCCTCAAAAGCATCGTTGTTTGCTGGTATCTTTGCTATGTGCATTTGTAGTATTCCTGTTTTCTTTGGGGTACTTGCAAAAAACATAGGTCTTATAGTACCTCAAGGGTCCAGTGTATTGATGAGTTTCATTGCTCAAACTACCACTCCACTGATCACTGCATTGCTCGGATGTGCTATCTTAGCTGCAATCATATCTACAGCGAGTTCGCTTATTAATGCCATCAGCTCAAACCTATCGAGTGATTTTTCATGGAGGCTTTTTCAAAGTAAAAGCCCCATACGGTTTATCCAGATAATTACCGCGATATTTTCTATTGGTGCTATTTTTTTTGCATTTTATTTTGATAACATTGTTGATCTATTGATTCAAAGTTATGAGCTTGCTGTCAGTTGTCTGTTTGTTCCTATTATCTTTGCTATATTTAAAAAAGAGGGCAATTTTATCTCTGCATTGGTAGCAATACTCATTGGAGCTATCTGTTTTTTTCTTTTTCGAGTATTCCCCATCGCATTTCCAAAAGAGATCGCAAGTGTGTTACTTTCTCTACTTGGATATACCACTACAGAGCTCATCTTATGGTCCCGAAACTGGGTTCCTATTCATGAGAAGTAGTCATATTACAGTCATTATCGGCCATTTATTGGCCGATAATGACTGTTTTTCGGCCAAAAACCTTGCAAAATGGCCGTATTTTATGCTATAAATGGCCGTATTAGGAAAAATGGAATAATTTTATGGTATCTCAAGATAGATCATGAGACTACTATATCGATAAAAATGACCTCCTATTTCTATAGATTCAGGAGTCCTTTCTTCTTTGAAGTCTACACTTACTTCATCGCTACCGACATGGAGATTAATATGAAAAGAAGCTTCCACTTGTACCTCCTTTGTGTCTATTCCTCAATTGGTGAAATACTGCCTTTTGTATACAGCCATTTACCATCGACTTTTTCAAAAGAGCTTTTTTCCTGAAAAGAGACATTATCTTTTCCCTGACGTAGATAAGCGTTAAAGGTAACGATGGCTTTTTTTTCTCCATCAACAAATTCTATGATTTTTAAATCATCAAATTTTGTAATTTTACAAAAAGATTGAATTGACTCTTTAAAGCGTTTAACTGGTCTATAACCTGGATGGGTTGTCTTTATAATATAATCAACAAGACCAAGAGCATATGCACTAAAGCGAGATCTCATTAAGATAAGAGCATTTTCTGGAGGTTTTCCCTCATGATATGGCTTGCAGCACTCTTCATATGATTTATTACTGTGACATGGGCACTTTGTCATATAACATCCATCATTTGTGGCGTGGAGAGTAAAAAGTTCTCTACAATATATTTTACTTTTATATTTCTTAAAAGAGCATCTTTTGCAGCCAGTGCAAAGGATGAAAATTTGTCTAATGATAATTGTTTAAAATAAGAAAGCTCTTTTAAAAAGGCTACTTCTTCATGAAAAAAGATCTCAGCTGTTACATGGTGCTGCAGTAAAAGAGCATCTCTGTACCAAAACAGGATGTAATCTAAAAGAAGCTTCACACAAAGCTCATAATCGGTATTACTCTGTTTTTGAATAAAAACATCTATCTCTTCAAGGAGTGAAAAGGCTTTAGAAACATGCCCTGCAAAATATGTCTTAAGCATATTTTTGATAAATCCTTCTAGTGGTTTTAACTTGTCATTTAAGTAAAAATGGATGTGTTCCAGGGATCCATTTAAAGCAAAAGCTATTTTTTTTGCACTGATGTCATCTAGATGTTTTTCTTTCATTAAAAATGAAACAATTTCGTCTTCTTTAATATGCTGAAAAGAAAATATCACACATCTGGAAAGAATGGTGTCTAATACATCTTCTTTATTATCTGTTGTGAGAATAATCTTTGCATGCCTGGGAGGCTCTTCCAACGTTTTTAAAAGAGCATTTGCATGAATAGGGAGCATCGCATGAATATTTTCAATAAGATAAAATTTAAAAGGTGCTTCATGCGGCAAAAGAGCAATATTTCGTATTAATTCTCTGATCTCTTCCATCGAATGCATCCCGCTTTTTTCATCTGGATAGAGATGAAAAAAATCAATCGGGTCTTGTTTGGACGTATTCATTATCTCTATTGCAAACGCTTTAGCAAATCGTTTCTTTCCAACACCTGCAGGGCCTTCAAACAACATGGTTGATGGGAATTTTTTTTCTTTTATAATTGTTTTTAGCTGCTCTTTGATGGTCTGATTGCCAATCAAATTATCTAGCCTTGACATGCATTTTCTCCTGCATCTTCTGATATGCTAGCTCAAAAACCTTTTCCGGAGTTTGTGTTGCATCAATGGTAAATATTCTTTCAGGAAATAGCCCCGCTAGCTCTAAAAAATTCTTTCTTACAGCATGGTGAAAATCAATATCTCTTTGCTCCATGCGATCAAAGGATAGTCTTTTTGCTCTTTCTATTGCAACCTCTGGATCAATATCCAAATAAATAGTCAAATGAGGAACTAGTTGGTTTGCTGCAAACGATGTTAAAGTATTTAAGGTTTCTTGCGATATATCTGCATGAACTCCTTGATAGGCAAAACTTGAATCTGTAAAACGATCACACAAAACAATTTTTTTCTGCTTGAGTGCTGGTTTAATGACTTCGTCGACATGATTTGCTCTATCAGCTAGAAATAACAGGAGCTCTGCTCTTGGCGAAAGGAACATTTCCGTTTTATCAAGCAGAATTGTTCTAATTTCCCTGCCCAGTAAAGAGCCACCAGGTTCTCTTGTTTTGATAACACTATACCCTTGATCGGATAAAGCGGAAAAGAGCCGATTGATCAGTGTCGTCTTACCAGCTCCCTCTCCGCCTTCAAAGGTGATGAAGTACCCGCTCATTGTATTTCTTCATCTTCTTTTTCAATTTTTTCTATCTTTTGCACGCCAATGAGGTAGTCACCGTTTTCTAGTTGTACTAGTTTTACACCTTGTGTTGATCTTCCCATTACACGCACATCCTTCATAGAAGTGCGAAGCGTTTGCCCTTGACTGGACATCATAAGCACG
>JACRBE010000028.1 GCA_016213235.1 Chlamydiales bacterium
ATGCCTCATCCACGCTGTCAGCATTCAATCTGAACCAAGATCAAATTCTCATTAATCTAATAAATAAAATAAACTTTTAACGGGGATATTTCTATCCCATACACTTCTTACCTTCACCTTTTCTTCAACTGTCAATATATCATGGATAATCTTGATAGATTATTGTTTCTTTTACCGAAATTTCGATAAAGAAGCCTAGATCATAGTGAAAAATGATTATTTTACGCAATTGTTTTTTACATCTTTTTTGTGAACGATAGAAAACAACTAATCCATTTGTGAAAAAGGAAGAAAAAAAATATATAGAGAAGAGGATACTAACAAGGTAATATGATGACAAAAAAGCGTATTTTAATACTAGGTGGTGGTTTTGGTGGTATTTATACTGCGATACAACTCGAAAAGCTATTAAAGCGCTCCCAAGACATAGAAATAGCGCTTGTTAATAGGGAAAACTATTTTGTTTATCAGCCCATGCTTGCTGAAGTAGTTGGAGGATCTGTTGACATACTCAATACCGTTAGTTCTATTCGACAATTGCTACCTTCTACTAAGTTGTTTTTTAGGGATATTGAAGATATTGATATTAATAATCAGATCGTAACGCTTAGTCCTCAATTTTCCCATACTCCTTATCGATTAAACTATGATCATCTGATTTTATCTTTAGGAAATGTAACTGATTTTAGAGGGATGCCAGGATTACATGAGCATGCGCTTCCCTTTAAGAATTTAGCAGATGCATTAACAATTAGGAACCAAGTAATTGATGCTATAGAAGCAGCCTCTGTGGAGCAAGATCCTGTGTTAAAGAAACAATTGCTAACATTTGTTGTGGCAGGTGGTGGTTTTTCTGGCACAGAAGTAGTAGCAGAAGTAAATGATCTTGTAAGAAGCATGATACGGCACTACCCTGAAATCAATCCTAGCGAAGTGCGTGTGATTCTTATTCACAGTAAAGACCGTTTGATGGATAGAGAACTCAGCCCATCTCTTGGTATTTATGCTCAGAATTTACTTATGAAACGAGGAGTAGAGATCTTCTTTAATACTTGCCTTATTGCTGCATCACCACAGGAGGCCATTACAGATAAAAAAGGTTCAATAAAGACAAAGACAATTGTCTCCACTGTACCATCCTCTCCTAATCCACTTATAGAATCTCTGTCTCTTCCAAAGGAAAAAGGGAAAGTAAAAACAGATAAAACGATGCTGGTAGAATCAATGAAAAATGTATGGGCTATTGGAGATTGCGCTCTAATACCACAAGAATCGGGTGGTTTTTGTCCTCCTACAGCACAATTTGCAATCAGAGAGGCAACTAAGCTCGCTTATAATATTGTTGCAACAATTAATAATAAACCAACAAAGAATTTTAGTTTCAAAGCACTTGGAATGCTCGGCGCCCTTGGACATCATAGCGCCGTAGCAGAATTGTTTGGTGTTTTTAAATTCTCCGGATTTTTTGCATGGCTCATGTGGAGAGCTATTTATTGGGTAAAATTACCTGGTTTTGCGCGAAAAATCAAAGTAGGAGCGTCATGGTTTTTGGATGCTCTTCTTCCAAGAGAGGCTGTTCAACTTAAAATTCAAGAAAGCCAGGGCATTGCTTCCCTACATTTTGAAAAGGGAGAAATTATTTTTAACGAAGGTGATATTGGAGATTATTTATATATCATTGTTGATGGTAGTGTAGAAGTTCTCAAAAAAACAAATGGAACAGTCAAACAAATTGCGACCTTATCTAAAGGAGAATATTTTGGAGAGCTAGCGCTGCTTAACAAAAAAGAGAGATCTGCTACGATTCGATGTTTAACACCAACGAATGTGCTTGCCCTCCGAAAGAGAGATTTTAGTTTACTAATAGCAAATTTCCAAGAATTAAGAAAAAATATTGAAGAGACTCTTTCCATAAGACAAAAATAAATCTTCTTATCTCCTTAAACAGATGACCCCATTTCCATCAATAGCTGTGCTGTGTCTTGATAACAAGTCAATATTACAATCTGCTATTTTTACCATTTCAATAAACTCCACCGCAGACAAAAGATGAGTCTTTTCAAAAAGAAGATTTTGCTCATGATAGCTATCTACTAGAATCGGCAAAGCAATGTGCAGCGCTTTTGCTATAGATTCCGATTGTTTTACACCAATTGTTTGGTGTTGCAGTAGCCTTCGTAAAAATAAGGAGAAATTCTTTAAATCAGACATGGATTGTTCTTGATTAAAGACGTCTATCACCCTATCTAAATCTAGTGAATTTAAACTAAGCAATGCATCTGCTATCATAAACGCCTGTTTTTTATCAAAAAGATGCATCATCATCGACAATTTTATTACTACTTTATAAAAAGGATCCTTGTCATTTAACCCAAGCAGGGTTGCATGTTCATGCATATATTGGTCATATACATCCTCATATGAATGATCTTTGAGTAAAATAACGATATTTTTTGCATGTATCCATGCTAGGTGAGTAGTTTCTGTATAACCAATAAATGGGTAGAGCAGATATTGCTCTTTGTCATAGGTATGCTGCAATAGTCCGATTAAAAAACAACAATCGATATAATCCATCTGACAATCACATACGATAGACTCTTGGCACTGTTGAAAAGCATGCATGCCCTCTTCTAATGAAGCAATTTTTTCTAAATACTGAAAAGAAAGAACAGTAGACAACATGCACTGTTCCAAAGAGGATAATTGGCTGGTATATAGATCTTTTAGATTCTCATCTTCTAGCATTAAAATAAAAACAGCTTCTTTTAAGAAATGAGATAAAGAAATAGTCCCCAGCTGCTTAGATGCATGCGAAAACAGCTGCTGCAGCTGACAAAAACTATGCCAAGACAAGCAATCTTGGGGGCTTTGTTGCATTGCAATCAATGCATAATCTTCATATCTTCCTTTTTCTAAAAGATAAAGTGTAATCAACTGATTAAAAAAGGTTTCTCTCTTTTTTTCATTAAGAAATGCCGTTTTATCCCCTAGTTGTTTTTGCATGCATTCTTTTAATGATGTATAAGGGTCCTGGCATGTTATAACATCTTGTATTAGATGATGTTTTGTTTTTGGATAAAACACCATAGTTAAAATAGATAAAATAAATAGAGGAACAATAAAACGTTGCATTTTCAACATTTGTTACATGAAAATACAAATTTTAGGCCTTTAATGAAAACAATGCAAGGTTGCTGAGCTTCTCTGCTATTATTTTGCACTGATCTTTTCTTATGTTATTTAATATTAATGCATTTAGGCATACTGTTATTGGTGACACCACATTTTTAATATAAAAATCAAAACATAAAAATCTTTTGTATTATTTCTTTCTTGAAATCCACGCGCAAAAAGTATATTTATTATAGTTAAGGACTTTATTTCTTAATACATAGGAGTATATCATGAAAGTCATAGATATTATTGCGGCTATCTTATTAATTATCGGTGGTTTAAACTGGGGATTAATGGGTATTAGCAATATGAATTTAGTAGATAATATTTTCGGTATGTACACTGTTCTTTCCCGTATCATTTATATTTTAGTTGGTCTTTCTGCTGTTTATTATATTTTTCAATGGAAAGCCATTTCTGTACGTTGTAAAAAATAATTCCGTTTAAGAGAAGAGATTTATCTCTTCTCTTTTTTTTTATCTTTTTTCCTATACAATCTTCTTTTATTGAATATGGCCCTTGTATGATTCACTTTGCTAAAATCGAAGAAATAAAAAAACAGATGCAAGAACTTGGCATTAAAGAAGATGATATTGAAGAAAAATTCATTTTAGGATCTGGACGAGGCGGTCAACATCTGCAAAAAACACATAGTTGCGTACAGCTAATGCATATTCCCTCTAAAATAGAAGTTCGTTGTTTTGTATCAAGAAATAGAGAAGAGAACAGGTGGATTGGAAGACGTCTTTTATGTGAAAAATTCACCCAGATGTTTTTTCCTGAAAAAAGCAAAAAATTGCAAAAAATAGAAAAAATCAAAAAACAAAAGCAAAAATCCAAAAAACGATCTGCCGAAAAATATCAGAAACAATCTAGCAATTAATGTGTTATAGTTATTTTTTTAATAAAAATTAAAACAACATTTTGATATAATTTTTAATTATAATTTAACATATTGCTTATATGATTAAACCTCTTGACACAACAGCTCCAAAAGAACCACTACCTGTTCATTCTAAGAACATTACGATCGGCCTCCATCGGTTAAATAATAGTGGATTGATTACAACAATAGCATTATATGCTCTTACAGCCATTGCGAGCTTTACAGTTATTGGCAGCATCTTTTGGCTCTATTTTCATTCTAAATTAAAAACAAAACAAGTTGGCATTCAGTTCTTTGCATCTATTTTTCTTACTGCTTTAGCCCTTATACCAATTGTTGGGTGGGGTATTTTATATGGGGTAAAACAATATTTTATTTTCCATAAAGAGCAAAAGATAGCTTTTCAAGAAGAACTAGCGGTCCTTGGATTAGAGCAATTAAGGGCTGCATTAAATGATACTGCATCTTCTGCAGTGCCTGCATTATTAAAAGAGCCTTACGATGAGCTGGCACATGAAATAACGGATAAGCAAGGACCTTTTTTTGATCGTTTTTTACTTATTCGCAGCCAATTGGACCAATTAATTAAAAACCAAGAATTTTTGGATGTAAAAGCAACAAACCCTCTTAATCCATTTATTCAACATATAGAAATATTAGCCTATACCATGAGAAATCGATGTTTATCTGCTACAGCATTTGAGCATATTGGACAATTATATACTTCTTATGTTGAAAACAAGGATAACTACACCTTACAAGAGATAAGCAATTATTTTATCGATGCGATAGAAACAAATGGTGGATTTAATTATGAATCCCCTGCTGATATGCTAGCCTGTCGTATTTTATTTCCCTTGCGGGCATTTGCTTCCCTTCATAGTGAATTAGATGGGGAACATTATAACTCCTATCACTATGGAAATATCGATAGTTATGGATATACTCTTAGATTCCATCAAGATAATAAAACTCCTTTTGACATTCATTTTCATTATGGAGCTTATCCTCTATCTGACAGCCTATATGAATCTGAACTAGACTTATATGAATCACATCTCACAGTAGCTGCAACATACAAAGGTCCTTGCAATCTGCAAGCAAATTTACAAAAACAGAAAAAAGCAGAAGGTGTTCGCTCTAGAAAATTAGTAGAAATAAAAGATCAAAAACATCCTGCTAGTTACTGTATAACTCTGCCAATGGATGGACTTGCTTGGGACTTATCTGGTCCCTTCCAACACATTTCCTCAGTAGGCAACTTTTGTGATGCTTACAAAGCTTTTGCTATTGGAATGAATCATCAAGATAAAGATGAAAAATCGTATCGTATTTCTCCAAGCAAATTGCACGAGAAAGATCCTTCTATAGCTAATGGATTTTACATTCCTGTTGAATTAATGAGTGATGAAGAAATAGAACAAGCATTTGATATAATAAAAGAAATAATTGGTAACGACATCCCTTTTCCACAAGACGAGGAAGAAAAAAAATTAATGGCAAGAGGATTGCAATTAGGTGTAAACACCTTGCTTACATTAAAAGCACTAGCAAACAGTGCAAATCATAGCATGGCAATGCTACAGCAAAATGAGGTACAAACCATCCTTTCATCGCTTGCTATCAATCTCCAAGAGATATTAACCTCTTCTTGTTTTGGGCAGGCTTGTAAGCAAGATGTCGATAGAGGGATAACTGCTAATATATTAACTAGAATTTTTGCTATGAAGATCGCAAAGCAGCCAATTACAATCGATGTCTTGAATGAAATGATTGGAACTGTAATAGGAAGGTCTGATCTAGTAGTAAATAGAGCAATTATGCTCCAGCGTTTTCAACCTGCCTTATATCTTCTTGAATTGATCAGTCATCATGAATCTGCTTTTATGAAAAGTGTAGAAGATTATCTTGGTAGTTCTTTCACTATAGAAGTCTTATCAAAATAACACTTATTTTTTTTCTATATTATCCTGAATATGTTTTTCCTTCATACGATGGATCAGCCAGACCAAGAATGCAGCCACTGCTATGGTAATAGGGAGCATAACAGTATATAAATATTCTTCTGTAAGAGCAGCTCCTACTGAGAATAACCCTAACATAATACCAATTGGTATGAAGGTAAACTCTATATAAATACCGGCGATGAATGTAGTCAACGCCAGCAAGATAATCACGACTAAGGAAGCATCTAGTCTTTCCATCACACCCATATCTACAAAGATAGAAACAAGATAAACAGAAATCAATAGACCACACCAATGCAAAATTTCATGCCATATTTTAATCGCACTTAAACTATGTTTTACTCTTCTTAAATACCAACTGAGCCAAAGACACAGCAATGCAAAAATGGGCACCATTATTCTCCAATAAAGCCAAGCCCCCTCTTTTTTAACATCCGATATAACAAGGCCAATAAAAGAAAAAATAAGCATGATAAGACCTATTACAAGCCTGGCTCTCCATGGATGTTTATGATGTTGAGTAGAAGGTTCCATCTATTATTCTCTTTTTGTATTAGGTTGTATTGATAATGGTCCGGCATTTCCCTTATTAAATCTAGATTCTACAATTTCCCAGTTAATATTATCAAAAAACAATTGAATGTATTTCATACGGTCAAGCCCAAATTGTGTAATATAAGCATGTTCAAAAACATCCATGACAAGGATTATTTCATTTCCTACTAGATTGCCAAGATCATGTTCATTAATCCATACGTTCATCAGCTTTTTTATTTTATGATCATAGCACAAAACAGACCAACCAATTCCGCGCATCATCCCTGTTGCAATAAAATCATTTTTCCAATTATCAAATGCGCCAAAATCGCGATCAATTTGGAAAGCAAGATTCCCTTTTTTTAATGCCGTACCACTGCCTCCCAAATTCTGGAAATACCATTCATGAAGAACCATTCCATTATATTCCCATCCAAATCTTCTTTTTATTGATGCATATTCAATACTTCGATCTTTTCCATTTTTTATCAGATCATTTAGTTGCTCGATCATTAAATTGGTATTGGCTACATATCCTGCATAAAGAGTAAAGTGCATAGAAAGCAAATTTTTATCAAATCCTTGCATCTTATATAAACTAGAAAAGTCTTTTGCAATAAATCTAGAAGAATTATCTGCTACTAGATGAATAGAAGATAAAAGATAAAAGATCAAAAGCCATTTTTTTATCATATTTTAAGCCTAAAAAAATCATTGATGCTATATTTTCCTTCATATACAACGAGGTGTTTTTTGAAAAAGCTTTTGTTTTTATTTTGCTTACTATATTTCTATCATTTGCAAGCAGAGCCAACTCTTCATCTTATTTCTTATGCTAATGTTGCAAATCCAAATATAAATAACCTAAAAATAACAGCCAAACAAAACCATCTTGCACTCAAGATAATTGGCATGCACACTAAAATGGAAAATTTTGTGTCTCGTTTAAGGTGTGTGAAAGATCATTTAAATTATGCTGGTTATCTTGATGATGATGTGTTGCTGTTTGTTGATGCTTTTGATGTAGTGATCTTACAAGACAAACAAACGATTTTGGATCTTTTCTTCTCTTTTCATCATCCGATTGTATTTGGTGCAGAAAAATATTGTTTTCCGGATCAAAGTCTAGCTACAAGGTATCCAACAGTATCATCCAAACACTGCTTTTTAAATGCAGGAGGCTATATTGGCTACGTGAGGGCCATTAAAGAGCTATTGAACCTTCTTGATTTAGATTCTTTTCAAGATGACCAGCTCTTATTTTCCACTTACTTTGTATCTCACCCAAATGAAGCATTTGTTTTGGACTACGATTGCAAAATTTTCTTATGTCTCCAATTAGTCCCCATAGACGATCTAAAACTAGATTATAAGCAAAAGAGAATATATTACACTCCTCAGAATGTTTTTCCAGCCATCATACATGGAAACGGGAATGGAAAAGAGATTTATTCTTTATTAGCAAGATGGCTTACAAAAAACACTACCGTAGAAATTAAACACTATTTTAAACATATCTAAGTAAACGAAAAAGGGAACCATATGATTCCCTTTTTCGTACTGTTGACTTTTTACATTTAGCATTAAAAGAATGCTAAGCTGCTACGAAATTCTCCTGGAAAGAGTTGGAATAAGATAATAAACCAAACAAAGAGTGTTACTAGAGAAATTACAGTTACTGTATCTCTAGTAGAACCCCATATATGGCTTAATTTCCCACCTTTTTCACTTGCATATTGTTCGCCAACATAGCTAATTGCTGAAGCATAAGGAAGAGCTGCAACAATTACAGCGACAATAACGCCCATAGGATTTAAATAGAAATTGTTTACAACCCAAAGCACAATTGCTGGAAATACAACTAGTTTGATGAACCAAATAAGGAAAGAAGACTGAAATCTTTTTCCAAAACTGGATACATCAATTTGAAGTCCAATTGTAAATAAAGCAAGCGGCACGATAGCAATTTCTAGTACATGTAAAAATTTAGCAATACCAGCAGGAATTGGGAACGATGTTAAAGAGTATAACACGCCAACGATGATTGCTATCATTAATGGATGAAATAAAAAGAACGAAACTGCTTTTTTAAAGCTTTTTTGTACGCTTGATTTTTCTGTTGCAGACATATCTAAGAAAAAGATTGCAAGAGATAACAAAAGCATTTGGATAACAATTGCAAGAGCCGCTGGAATCATTGCTCTTCTTCCAAACACACCATAGAGCAGTGGAAGACCAATATATCCTACGTTAGAACTTGCAAAAGCAAGAGCTGTAATTGCGGCCATTGGTGTTTGTTTACGTAAAATCACTCTAATTACATAAACAGCAACGACAAATAGCCCAAGAACTGGAACGCCTAAGCAGGCAATATATCTCCAATTCCAGATATTATCAAACGTTGTAGAACCTAATGAAAGTAACAATAATGCGGGTGCAGCAACCATTTTTACGAATAAATAATAGTGTTTTACCGCATCTTCTTTAATTAGATTCCAAGTCTTGAACAACCAGCCTAAGATAACAACTACAAAAACTGGAAGTACAATTGTAATAATCCCCATAAGAGCACCTAATTAGTTATATTAACTCTAGACTTCATATAAAATGTATTTATTAGAATGTCTAGAAAAACTCTCCACAGTTATATAAAATTTTTATTATTTGTATCTACATTTTTCACAAATAATTCACATTCAATCTTATATATAAGACCAACAAAAGAAAAAAATTTTTACAAAAAAGAGCGATTACTCTTTAATCTGGACCTTGCTTTTTAGGTACGGGTAGGGCCTTTTATGAGAAATTTTTTTTGTGTTTTTGCTGTGTCTTGCGCTGTTCATGGCAACTGTGTTTATCATCTTAATAATGAGATTGATATTAAAAAGGTATTCCCCACTACAGTAGAGGAAGTGATCGACTTAAAGACGCAAGCGATCAATGAATTCGAATCTACTATCTCTGAAATTTATAGTATTATAGATGAACAACGAACATATGAAAATACGATCATTGCTTTTGACAGAGCCTTTGGACAGTTTCATACTGCTATTGCCATTGTTGGTGCTTTATCAGAAGTGGTGCCTGATGCTTCTTTAAAAGCTGCTGTTACCAATGCAAAAATAGAACTGGTTAGTGTAAAAAACAATTTTCTACTTTCTGCGGACTTCTTACTTGCGGCTATTCAATCTTTAAAAGAACAAGCTGATCTATCTTCTTTATCACAAGAAGATACTTATTATATGGAAACGCTGATAAAGCGTTTAAAATACTATGGAGCAGATGTCTCTGATGAAAGTAAACCATTACTAAGCAGTCACCTAGATAAAATCGCTTCTTTATCATCGCAATTCCGGTCGAATATAGCCAGCAAACACTCTTTTATCTTAGCAAAAAAAGAAGAGCTTAATGGTCTAGAAGATTCTTTTATTGATCATTTAGAAAAGGAAAGAGAGGAGTATAAGTTAACAGTCGACTATCCTACTTTTTTTCATGTAATAAAATATTGCAGCAATCAACAAGTTAGAAAAAATCTATTTACTGCATTTAACAATCGAGGAGAGCCTAATAATCATTTTATTATCAAAGAGTTAATCAAAGAAAGAGATCTGATGGCAAGACTTTTAGGATATAAAAGCTTTGCCCATTATGAATTATCAAAAGAGATGGCGGCTTCTCCTGAAAATGTCTTAGCTTTTTTGGATTCTTTATCTGACAAATTATCCGATTACATGACAAGAGATTATGAGAAGATTTGTCATTTATTAGGTAAAGATCCTGAAAAAAAAGAGCCGATTGGGATGTGGGATGTAGCGTATTATATCGATCAAATGAAACAAAATAATTATCAATTTGATAGCAAAAAGTTTAAAGAATACTTCCCTCTTGACTCTGTATTTAAAGGGCTTATAAAAATTTATGAGATTTTTTTTCACATTCAAATGGAGACAAAAAAAATTGACTGTCTATGGTCGAAAGATCTTTATTTGATCACGCTCAAAAAAGAAAACAACATCGTAGGACATGTAATTTTGGATATATTTCCAAGAAAAAACAAATATTCTCATGGTTGTTGTATACAAATTATTCCAGCGACAAAAGATCAAACATCACTAGATATTGTCATTATGAATTTCCCAAAGGAAACCATGGCAACACCCTCATTGTTAACGTTTGATGCAATTAGCACCTTTTTTCATGAATTTGGACATGCCATTCACAATGCTTTGGGAAGAACCAATCATTATCTGTCAGCTGGTAGTGGAGATTTAACGGGTTCTTTTTTTTGCTATCTTGACTTTGTAGAGCTACCTTCTCAATTGCTTGAGTATTGGCTTTATGAAGAAGATATAATCCAAGAAATCAGCTCTCATTATATCACCAAAGAAAAAGCGCCGATGCAGCTCATCCGTCAATTTATTGAAAGTTCAACGTTAACAGATGGTTTTGCTTTCAAGAGACAGGTAGTATTATCCAAAATAGCTCTTTATGATTTCTTGGAAGGAGCCCATAAAGATCCCAATGACATTTTTTACTCCTGTGCAAAAAATGACCTGTACCCTTTTGTGTATCCAGAAGGATTGCATTTTCAATCTTCTTTTGTGCATATAGAAGAATATGGGGCCAGATATTATGGTTATCTCTGGTCTAGAGTTTTTGCTTGCGATGTGTTTAAGAAGCTAAAAGCGATGGGACTTAACAATCCAGCCACCGGAGCTTATTACATTGATAAGATCCTTAATAAAGGATGCTCTGAAGATCCTAATATTATGCTGAAGGATTTCTTGGGAAGAGAACCCAATTTGGATGCTTTTTTAGAAAATTTAAGTAAATAATTCTTTAGCAAATATCTTAAAATATTCAAATTATTGCTTGAATAGTTGTGGCTTCTAAAATATGCTTCCCATCTTTATAATTCATAGTCTGAATGATCATAAATTCACCTCAAAAACAAAAAAAATAATATAATGATAGAGAGAAAAACCGTATATATTTATTTTGATGAAGGCGTAAGTTCTTCTGGCGTAAGGCATTTAGTCTATTCTTTAAGTAAAGTGCTTCCTCCCAATGTGAACATCTCTACGATAGACCATATAGGAGTAGCAAATCCCATTTGGATGGAACATGCTATACTATTTATCATGCCGGGTGGACGGGATAAACCTTATCAGAAAAATTTATCTGGAAAGGGAATTAACCACATCAAATCATATGTAGAAAATGGTGGTAACTATCTTGGAATTTGCGCTGGGGCTTATTTTGGATGTAGAGAAATTGTGTTTGAAAAAGGATCTCCCCTGGAAATCGAAGAAAAACGAGATCTTGGTTTTTTTCCTGGTAAAGCAATCGGGACTATTTATCCTGATAAAACCTTTCATTACTTTTTAACAACCGGAGTAAAAGCTTCCCAGATCCAATATAAAGAAGAGATCCTACATACTTATTATAATGGTGGGTGTTATTTTCTTGCAGATGATCAGAATCACTATCCTTTAGCCTCTTATCTTGATACTTCTTTTTCAAGTCCCTTAGCAATTGTAAAGTGCCCAGTTGGAAAAGGTATCGCTATTTTATCAGGGGTGCATATTGAATATTCTACTGCGCTTTATCCTCCTAATCTTTTATCAAAAGATGATCTTCAAAAGTTACTTGTCAGCGAAAAAAAGAGGTGGATAGTATTTCAAGACATACTTCAGGAACTAGCCTTCTAGACCTATTCCATTAAAGGAACCGCTGCAAAAGCGCGAACAGTTGCCTCTGTTGCAAATTGTATTTTGGCAGGTATTGCGAATAAATAAGAACCGATTGCCGGAACCTGATGTAGGTTAGTGAGGTTTTCCAATATTATTTTCTTAGCTCCTAATATCACCTTA
>JACRBE010000030.1 GCA_016213235.1 Chlamydiales bacterium
AACTCCTCCTAATGCAGCAAATTGCATCGGAAACAACGAAAAGGTCCAGCTTAAGCCTAGTTGATTAAATGCAAACCCACTAAAAAAATAAAGGCGAGACCACTCCATGAGTGTCCATACAGCAGGAAATAAAAGCATATGTCTTAAAGAAAATTTTTTATTTTGAAATAATAAGGAAAACAATCCCCCCTGCAATCCAATCAATATAACTAGTAATAAATATACAATAACAATACCGGTGCCATGATATTTAGTAGTGACAAGCCACCATAATTGAACTGCCTGCATTATACTAAAATAGCCAAATCCTAAAAAAAATTTTTGCTTTTGACTTGAAATATCTATTAAAGCTCTCCAAAAAAAAGAAAGCCCAATGGTAGAGGCAAATAAACAGAAAAATGGTACAATAGCCGGATGCCCTAAGGCCATGATGATTAAACTAGAAAAAATTAAAAAAGAATTTTTGTTAATTATACTGATCATCGAAGACATTGAGTAAAAAAACAAATAGCCATATGAAACAGTTTAGAAAAAACCACCTTTTAAAGATACTTTATCATTTTGACCACTCGCCGCTTCCAATCGATGTGACGCTGCATCATTATTTTAAGCAACACTCTGCTCTTGGATCAAAAGATCGCAAAGAAATTGCAGAAACCATTTATTTCATGATCAGAAATCTTGGCGTAATCGATTGCTCTATTTCTCCTCCTATTTCTTGGGAAAAACGATTAGAAAGCACCTTACATAAAGATTATGAAAAATATCTTTACTCAACAGATATCCCTTTGCATAAACGTCTTAATTTCCCAAAAAATTACTTTGATTTACTCTCCTCTTCTATAGGAGAAGAGAAAACGATAGAATTTTGCCGCATTTCCAATCAACAAGCTCCAATTAGTATTAGATCCAATCCATCACGCATTAGTAGAGATGAATTACTCTGCTTATTACAACAATATTTCCCATCAAAAAAAACTAACATTTCCCCTTTTGGTATTGAATTAGCCGGGCGAAATGCTTTATTTGAACTTGAAGAATTTAAAAAAGGTTTTTTTGAAATGCAAGATGAAGGCTCACAGCTTGTTGCTCTTGAAGTAGCAGCGCGCCCCGGCGATCATGTGCTCGATTATTGCGCAGGATCCGGGGGCAAATCTCTTGCCTATGCTTATCGACTAGAAGGGAAAGGTCAAATCTTTTTACATGACATTAGATTACCAGTACTGGATCAGGCAAAAAAACGATTCAATCGAGCCGGCATTCAAAATTATCAATTAATAACATCTAATGAGGACCTCTCTATAAAAGGCAAGAGGGGGTTTGATTGGATATTGCTTGATGTTCCTTGCAGTGGATCTGGTACACTAAGAAGAAATCCTGACCAAAAATGGAAATTTGATACTTCTAGCATCGATCACCTTGTGCAAGAGCAGCGCCTTATCTTTGACAAGGTATATCCTTATCTAAAAGAAAGTGGAAAAATAGTATATGCTACCTGTAGCATCTTGACACAGTAAAATGAAAATCAAATCAATTATTTTATGAAGCATTATAACATCAAAATGGTCAAATCTCCTCTACAATTGGTCCCTACAGAAAATGGAATGGATGGTTTTTTTGCTGCTACCTTGGAAAAATCAGAAAAAAAATAAGTTTTTTGATAAACTATCTCAAAAAAGGGATTTAGAGCAATGTTACGTTTTTTATTATTGACTACTTGTGCGCTGTGCATTTGTGCCATGCCCACTGCTTTTACTAAAGAAATGGATCTAATTATTCATAATAGACCTCTTGCTACAGTAAATAGCAAAATGATTACTCTCATCGATGTTGTCAAACAACTTGATACGGAAATTTGTCTGCATGATCCTACTCTTTATTCTGATAATACCTTGAGATATCAATATTTCCAAAGCAACTGGCAACGTGTGCTACAGGATTTGATCGAACAAGAATTAATTCTTGCCGATTATGAACATAAAAAGCTATTTGAAGTGAGCGAAGGAGATGTACGAGAAGAAATGCAATCTCGATTTGGTCCTAATATGATGGGAAAATTAGATCAAATCCATCTGACTCATGAAGAAGCAAAAAAAATGATTGAAAATGAGATGATTGTTCGCCAAATGTTATGGTATAAAGCATATTCAAAAGCAATGCATCATATTACTCCAGAAGCGATAAAAATGGCTTATCAAGCATTTTTAGAACAATTTCCTCCCAAAGAGACCTGGAAATATCAAACACTTTCTATTAAAGGCAGTGATAAGGAATCTTGTGCTAAACTTGCAGAAAAAGCTTTTCAACTATGTTTAGAACAACAAATGACTTTTACACAAGCAGCAGAAGAGCTAAAAAAAACAGATCCTGTTTTTTCTGTTACTGTTTCGAATGATTTGGAAGTAGAACATAAAAACTTATCGACACAACATCAATCTATCTTGATGCAGTTAAAAGAAGGCATGATCTCTACCCCTATTACACAAAATACAAAAAACAACGAAAGCGTGGTGCGATTATTTTATTTAAAAGAGCATAAGAAAGATCAGCCTCAATCTCTTGAACAAATGGGAGAAAAACTAAAAAACTCACTCATGCAAAAAGCCGCAGACATCCAAAAAAATGATTACATTAATAAATTAAAATCTAACTATGGCTTTAATGAAAACGAAGAAAAGAATCTTATTTCTTCTGATTATCAACCATTTGGGTTGAAGTGAATCGATCGTCCTTAACATATGTCAAGGAGATGCTTGCAACTACAGGCATCTCTCCTTTAAGGGGCCTCTCACAAAATTTCTTGATAGATACAAACATTGCAAAAAAAATTGTGGCGGCTAGCCACATTACGAGTAATGATCAAGTGTTAGAAATCGGCCCTGGGCTTGGTGCTATTACGCAGTTTATCGAGCCATTAACTCCATCCTTTTTTGTAATAGAAAAAGATAAGCGTTTACTTCCTTGTTTATCTCAAATCGGGCTTCCTGATCACCATATCATTATTGCAGATGCATTAAAAATCGACTGGCTCTCTTTTTTTAATCCAGCAAAAAAAATAAAAATCCTTTCCAATATCCCCTATCATATTTCTACTGCACTTGTTAAAAAAATTATATCTTATCATTCCTACTTGGATACAGTTATTTTATTAGTGCAAAAAGAATTTGCTCAAAAACTACTTTCTGATGCAAAAGATAGCGACTATCGTTTGATGAGCCTCCTTGTAGATCATTATGCGATCATTTCTCCACTGTTTACCATACCAGGGCATCTTTTTTACCCAAAAGCTGGTGTTGATTCTATGGTAATTTCTCTAGAATTTGGGAGAAAAACAGTGGATCCTCGTTTTATTCAAATGATTGAAACAGCATTTGCACAAAAAAGAAAAGCATTAACAAGCTCATTAAAAGAATTATGCTCTGCCAATATTATTCAAGATACACTGATAAAAATGGGGAAATCTCCTCTTGCTAGACCACAAGAATTAACAAAAGAGGAATGGGAAACTTTTTTTAATTGTTATGTTGGAAGCGATTCTTGAACTTCACCAATCATCCCTTTTAATTCTTGAGTAGAGGCTACTATGTCTGTAATGTCATTCTCGTATAAGATATTTCTCTCATAATATCCTTGAATAGCATCCACTTGTGTATCTATTCCGGGGATGTCTGTAGAATATTTCTGCAAAAACATAATACCATTGGCAAGTTGTGTTTTAAATGTATCCGTTAATTGTTTTGCTTGAATATTAGGATCTGTCGCTTGCTGAAGAAAGATATCAATATCTTGCAAAACTATCTTTGTACGTTTTGTAAGTTGTTCAACCGCCTGTTGCTTTGGATCAATAGGTAGAGCGGGACTAGGACCTAAAGGAGAAATTTCCATATTTTTTTCTTTTCCATATTCCAATAATAATAAGTAATAATACAACAGCCCATGTATAGGGACTTAAAACTATCTTTTTACAAATTTGCATAAATTTTGCAATTAAAGTTTCTTGTACAGAATGGCTAGCATAATAATAAGTCTGATAAAGCAGTGTCTTTGCCTCATCATAAATTTGTATTTCTCCCACCTTATCACCTCTTTGTATTGGAGCTTTTATATCGTACCATATCTGCTTAACAATCATATCTGGTTCTTCTGATGGATAGTATTCCACTGTAATATCTTCTTTTAACTCTGTTTTTACTTTTCTCGTCCCATGTTGTACCGGTATGAAGTAATGACTTTCTTCTTTAGTAAATAATAGCCTAGAAATTTTTTGTTCTTCAAATGCTGCATCAAACATCGTAATAACATCTCGATAGATTTGGCTGCGTTCATTTAATTTATTTACAACAGCGATGAGATCTCTAGAGCCATTATTAGCCGCAGCCACTAAATTATTACCCGCTTTTCTTACATAGCCAGTTTTAATGCCACATGCATGAGGATAATAAAAATTGCCCTCTTGCAACAACTTATTTGATTGCATCATTTTTCTTTGTTTAGATTTATTTGTATCGGGACTTAAGTATTCTTTTGTTCTTACAATAGATCTGATGGTTTCATATTCCATTGCTTTTTTTGCAATAATGGCTAGATCATATGGCGTTGTATAGTGATCAGGATGAAACAATCCATGAGGATTTAAAAATTGCGTATTTATACATCCTATTTCTTTTAAAAAAAAATTCATTTTATACATAAATTGATCAATATCCTTACCTAAGAAACGGGCAAGGACATTAGCACCATCATTAGCAGATCGCATGATAAGAGCATATAGTAGTGTTCTAAGCGATACAATCTCTCCAGAAACAAGTCCTAACTCTGTACCATCATATTCAAGAAGAAATGCAGGTAGACCAAAGTTAGATAAAACCTTTTGTTTTTCACTTACCTTAAGTATATCGTTTGGATGAACCATAACTTGAGTATCCAAATTTAAATCAGGATGATTGGCGAGTATATATAAGATAGTCGCTATTTTTGTGGTGGAAGCTGGATATACTTTTTCAAATTGATTTTTTCCAAATAAGACTTTTCCCGTTTTTGCATTGATTAACACCGCATACTTTGACTTGATGTTAATTGACAACTCCTTGGAATTAAGAGATGTATTTACAAAAAAAAGAATAAAAACAAACCAAATTAATTTCGTCATGACTCAATATTATACTGCTCAAATCTTTCTTCATATTACTTTTTTGTGCATCCTTAAAAAGTCATGACAAGGCGATTGATCTAAAATAAATACCATAGCATGGATGAATAAGGTTCGATAAGTCCAGTGCTGTACAATGAAAATGCCGGGCTCCATGCTTTACGAGGACGTTATAACTTTTTTTTGAAATATTATACACCTTTATTTTATTCATTATGAATCAGTTAGGAACTTAACCCGCTTATTTTCAAAAAAAAATTATAGAATTCTCTTTAAAAAAAGAGGGTTCCTGAATATGAAGAAGCTTGAGTGCTGTAATCTGTCCGTGATAGGTCATTTGCAAATGAGGATGTATGCTAAACCCTGTGCAACTTGAACAAGCTTTTTCAGAATTTTCTAATAATTTAAAGCATTGGTTACCGGATGGAGTGATCGATGTCGACTTATTTTTGTTAAAAGAATTTGATCTATTAAAAGACCTGGATGATGGTAATGAACAGATTTTACAAACACAATTTCCTTTTTATTTTCATGTAATTGAAACTGCTGATAAGGTAACGCTATTCAACAATCAGTTTGCAGTATGGATTGTTCCAAAATTAGTGGATGAAATACCTACTACACTTACATTCATTGCTTTAGTACAAGAAAATGAGCAACCAAGGCTCGAAATTGCTTTTTCTACTTCCGGTATTTATAATTCACCAAAATGTGTACTAAAAGTACTACGATATTTTCTTTCAGAAGTAATCGATACAGAAGCTGTGATTGAATCTATTGGACGGGCTGACAATGCTTGATTAAAGTTAGCACATTTTGATTGTTTTCTCTTTGATATTCTACCTTGTCCATGATGCGCATGATAAACGGAATACCGAGCCCTCCGATTTGTCTCTCTTCTAAAGGGACCGTCTTGATAGTAGAACAAGCATGTTCCAGTGGGTTAAATGCCTTACCTGAATCTTTTATAATAATGCAAAACTCGTGGTTTTCTTGCATTTCATAAGCAATGTCTATCTCTCCTATTTTGTCCAAATAGGCATATTGTATGATATTAACTAATACCTCTTCTAGAGCAACTTCTATCTGCATTTTACTAAAGCAAGCAAAACAAAGCTCTTCTAGTGGAATCCTTATCCATTTCAATATCTGTGGCAACTGATCAATAGATGCCTGAAATCGTTTATAGTTCTTCACTAAAAAACCATTATGTTAATCTTTTTCTACCAATAGCATAAGAAATTTTTATAAGAAGAACAACGAAAAAACTCCGAAGTCTTCGGCTTGGCGAAGTCTTCACTAGAAATGTTAATGATTATCATCAAAGGAAAAGAGGTAGGATTTTGATATTCCATCTGCTATTTGTTTTGCTATCTGTTCATACGCTGGTGAAAAAGAAGCTAGTTGCGCGCCTTCTTCAGAATCTAGTTGCCCTAAGGAGTAACTTAATGTGGTAATTTCCTGTCCACTTGAGTTGAAAAATGCTAAATCATTAAATGAATCTGAATCCACAAAATCATAATCTACCTCTGTCGTAAATAGGGTAGGACCATAAACAATTTCTCCAGAAGATGTATTAACAAGCTTGATTTCTACTTCTATTTTTCTTCTTCCTTCATTAGGGACCAAACGATGTTGTACTTGAGTATCGTTGTCTTCCATCCTATATATATAGCCAATATGCGAAGTGGAATTATTTTTGATTTCGCCAATGAGTTCATAGCTTGCATCTGTATTTTTATAACTAAACATGCCTTTTTGCAATAGTGCATTAACAATAGAAGTCGTAAGAGTTCCATCTTTGTCTCCCTTAATATAAGGGCTACTGATTGCCATCGATGGTTGAGATTGTTGTAATCGATACCCACAAGCAGTGAGTAAAAGAAAAACAATCAATAAAGTCCTATATCGTGTCATTGTTTACGGGGCATCTTATCTTGCATTTCTTTTGCAGATTTCGAATCAGGGTAATAGGTTAGTATCGTTTTATAATAGACATTGGCAGCATCCCATTTTTTCTTTTTATAAAAATAAGAAGCCATTTCCAATAGTTCTTTTGCAAAGACATCCTTCATTTTTTGAAGATTCTCTTTTGCTTCCAATACTTTCAGATCGCTCGGAAATGCAGCCTCAAATTTTTCTAAATTGATATTTGCCAGCTCAATAAAATCAGGATCTGGAAATAGTTTTGTTGCTTCTTGTAAAAATATTTTTGAAATTGCTAAATAAGCTTGTGCAGCAAGAGGATGAGTTGGAAATCTGCGAATCACGATTTGAAAGATATCAATTGCATCTTTATATTCTTCTGAATCTTTCATCAAAAGCCCTTTTTTATATAAAGACCTCGCGCACATTTCATCTCTTGGAAGAGCACTAATTACTTCATCATACAAAGCAAGAGCGTCATTCCTGGAAGAAACCAACCGGGGCATTTTCTCTGCGCCAAATACACGCTTTTTTATTCCGGCGAAAAACTGCTCCGCGATCTTAAATTTATATGCTATTGCTTCGTAGAAATATTTAAGATTAGAGTAATTAGCCAAATATGCAGAAAACGCAACATTTGCTTTTTCATATTCTGTTGCAGCAAAATAAATAACACCTCGACTATAAGCTGCTTCTGCTGCAAATGGAGAATTTGGATATTGATCTAAAATGGTGTTGCATTCACAAAGAGCTTTTCTATAACGCTTTTGCTCCATTAAAGAAATCATTGCATTATAGTGATCTTCTACTGTCACTGATCCAGCAACATAGTATTCTCTATATTTAGGATAGCGTACAAGTGGAGACTCTCCATGTAATGTGGTCATTATAAAAAGAGGTAGAATCATTAATAATTTTCTCATGGCAAAATCATACCGAATTATACGTTATTTGGTCAATCGAACATCTAAACAAAAAGAAAATTGCCGCACCGCTTTTTCAAATTCCGCTGTATAGGAAATCCCATAATTATGATTAATCCATAGGGTTTGAACACTGCGCTGCTCTTGGTAAAAATGAATTTGTACAGGATAGGAGCCCGCATAATCTTCAAACAATTTTTTCAATTGTAAAATACTCGTCATTTGTAATTTTTCTATATCTACTACAATCTGTACCTCTTTAGGAGTATTCACTATCTGCTGGACCTCTTCTATTTTCTTTTTTTTCTGTATGTGCTGTGTTTGTTTTTTTAAACTTTCATACGTCGTTTGATATTCCATCATCTTTTCGTCATTCATTGTTGTTAAATCGTCAATTAATCGAACACTTAATTTTGGAGCTTCTTCTGATTGATCTACTACAAATATCCCATACAACAATCTATTTTCTTCTAATAAAAATGCTTTTTCTAAGTAAATATCAGCCCAAACAGGAAGTTCAAATCTTTCTACACCATCACTGATGACAATGATTGCAAATTTTTTTTGATTCTTAGATATCTTCGTCTGCACAGTATCTAATACAAATGCGGCTTGTAATACGGAGTTATGAGGTAACTCTCTTATTTCGTTTAAAGGTATGCATCCCAATTTTTTAATGATCTCATCATATTCACTTAGTGGGTGCCCTGTTAAATAAAATCCCAATAACTCTTTCTCTTTTTTCAATCGCTCTAGTTTATTATCCTCTACTGTTATTTTAATCTCTTTCTCGTCAAATGCCAGAGTGTGATCTTTGCTGAAAAGATCCATAATTCCATGCTGTTTTTCTTTTTGTTGTTTGACAACAAGATCATGCATTTCATCTAGCATCTTTTTCATATAGGCTCTACTTTGCCCAGTAAAATCAAAACATCCGGCATCTATCAAACTCTCTGTTGCTTTTTTGCCTACTTTCTTTGAATCGATGCATTGAATAAATTGTGTAAGAGAAGTAAAAAAGCCATTTTTTTCTCTTTCTTTTACAATTGTTTCTACAACCCCTTCCCCAATTCCTTTGATAGCACCAAGCGAAAATCTAATCCCTTTGTTTGTTGGAAAAAATTCAGAAAAAGACTCATTCACATCAGGAGGTAATATATCAATATTAAGCGACTGGCTCTCTTGAATATGCTTTGCTACCTTTGTTAAATCATCCAAATCACATGTCATTAAAGCAGACATCCATTCCTTAGTATAATTAGCCTTTAGAAAACTTGTGACATATGTAAGATAGGCATATGCCGTGGCATGAGATTTGTTAAACCCATACGATGCAAATTTTTCCACCTTATCAAAAATCATCATTGCCGTTTCTTGAGAAAGATGATTTGCCAGCGCTCCTTGCTTAAATTTTTCACCTTGACGAGACATTTCCTCTTTATCCTTTTTCCCCATTGCTCGTCTTAGCACGTCCCCCTCTCCAAGAGAGTAATTAGCAAGCGTTTGCGCAATTTGCATTACCTGTTCTTGATAAACAATGATACCATACGTCTCCTTCAGAATATCCGCCATTAAGGGATGATCTATTTCAATGTCTTCTTTACCATGTTTTCTATTGATAAATGAGGGGATCATTTCCATAGGACCCGGTCTATATAATGCCCCAACTGCAATAATTTCTTCGAACTTATCAATGTGGAGCTGTCTTGCCAAATCCCGCATCCCTCCCGATTCAAGCTGAAAAATCCCTAATGTTTTTCCCTGGTTAAG
>JACRBE010000029.1 GCA_016213235.1 Chlamydiales bacterium
AGCTCAATAATCGCATCATCATCATAATGTGCCTTCAAGCGATCAAACAGCTCATTTGAAACATGAGATGATGTCATGACTTCTGCATATTCAATAGCTACTTTTTCCTTTTCAGAAAATAAGGAGCTATGTTGAAAATTGGTAATAGCCTCTAGTTTTTCCCTGCTGCCACCACGTTCAAGTAATAAAAATGAATTCATATCCACGCAAAAAGCGCACTGATTGATTTGAGATATACGTACTGTAATCAAGGCTCGTAATATCGGATTAAGAGGGGAGTCTTTGCGATTCAGGGATTGGTTCATTAAAAGAAAATTAAAAAATACAGTAGGGGTATGGCTCCAAAGTATGATAGGTTCAGATAATTTTCCATATTTATGTTTGTAGAAAAACAAAAATAACCGAAGGAGCCAAGGTTTCTTCTTTTTTAGTATAGGTGGTATTCTTGCCATACTTATCCTTATAGTTCTTGATTAAAACAGGTATAAGAGCTGGTATCAAGATTTTTTTTGTAAGGCAATATCAGAAGTTGTTTATATTGAACTAAATATGAAATAAAAATCCTATAAAAATATGATTCTGTTATCATCAAAAATGAAAATTAATAGGTGCTGATATGGAAGCTGCTAGAATCTATACATATTTTGGTTTGATGCAAATTTTTTCGCATCTTCGAGTTAGAATAGGATGGGAGACAATGCCATTTGGTATGGATGTTGATCGTCATCAAAGACTATTTGAGCGCCTGGCTGTACGGGTTGCCGGAGTTGCTACAGACATGTTAGATGTAAACCATCCAGCACTTGTTGAAGAGGCGAGAAATACATTCACAGAAGCTAGAGCAATCCTCACGGGATACTCAACTTATAGCGGCATCATTGCAAGAGTTTTAGCTTGTTGTTATACCGCTGATCGTGACACACGTCAGGCTTATTTGAGATTACAACAAGAAACTGTAAATTTAACCGCACGACTAGCACGGCTTCCCGGCTCATAAAGCGGATAGCTAGGCAAGTGTTAAGATAAAAATGCGATATAAGTAGCTAGGCCACATAAAAGCACCCCCATTACCTTTGTGATAACCATTTGAAAGCGTGCAAAATGCTTTTGCAGCAAGCGATGTGTGATCAAAAAGGAAAGCAATGAAAACCATACAAGACCAGTAATAGCAATGATGCTTCCCATCATAGCCTTTCCTAAAAAACTCATATTGGGATCAATGAACTGAGTAAATAAGCTAAGCACAAATAGCGTCGCTTTTGGATTTAGGATGTTGCATAAAAAACCTGATACAAAGGGGCTATGCTTTTTTTTGATAAGTTTTTTTGTGTCAAACCCTTCTTTGGAGACTTTTTCTTTTAGAAGAATAATTCCTAAATAAAATAAATAACCGGCGCCAAGATATTTTAAAATGTGAAATAGGAGGGAAGACTCCATGATAAGGAGCGCTATTCCAAATAAGCAATAACTAATATGCACAAATAACGCTGTTGTAATACCAAGTGTTGTTAAAAAACCGCTGCGGAAAGTCCCAGAGATACAATTTCTTGTTACAATGGCAAAATCAGGTCCCGGGCTCATCGCTCCAAGAAGGCTAATTAAAGCTATTGATAAAACTTTTGCAATATCCATAAAGTTATTCGAACTGCTTCAACTGTTTGGAAAAGTCTACTTCCTGATTATAATAATCCTGATGCAGCTTTTCTAGTTTTATAAACTCCTGATTGATCTCTTCTTCTGTTTTTTTGTATTGCAAGGTTAACTGGTGTAGATTCTTACCATTCATTTCACTGCACTTAACAAGCTCTTTTTGCTGTTTTTTTAACTCTTCTTCCAGGCGGATAATACGATTTTCCTGTTTTTTTATATCGGATTCGATCTCTTTTAGGGTAGCAAACTTTAACTTTACAAGCTCTGCTTTGCGATCGTTAATATTTTCTTTGGATGACTCTACTACAAGAGGATCATCTGGATATCCCTTCTTTTCTAAAAACTCATGATAGTTTCCTAAAAAAATCTCCTGATGTCCTTTATGACAATAGATGACCTTATCTAAAGGCAGCCGTTTTAGTATTTCTTCACTATGGGTGACGATAAGGACAGATCCTTCAAATTCATCAATAGCTTCGATCAGGGCTTCAATGGATTCCATATCCAAATGGTGCGTCGGTTCATCAAGTAAAAGAAAATTACATTTCTTAGCTAAAATTTTTCCAAGCAATACACGGCTTTTTTCTCCTCCGGAAAGAACAGAAATCCGTTTTCCCATTTGAGAGCCGGAAAATAACATAACACCACAAATACGTTTGATCTGCTGTGTAGCTAATTGGGGATTAGCACGCTCAATTTCTTCTTCGATGGTCAAGGAGGGAGATAGTTTTGCAATATGGGTTTGTCCAAAATAACCAATTTGCAAGTTAGGGGAGGGCTCGACTATACCAAAAGAAGGCTCTAAATCTATCGCAAACAGGCGCAGTAAGGTAGACTTTCCATAACCGTTCTTCCCAATAATGGCAATTTTTTCTCCCTTTTCAATATCAAGAGAAAATTCTTTAACAATGGGTTGATTTTCATGGTAGCTGAAACTGACATCTTTTAGCTTGATCAGCTTTTTCCCGGGAAATGGTGATTCATGAAATTTGAAATCAAGGTCTGCCATTTGCGCAAGTTTTTCTAAAACAGGGATTTTTTCAATCAGTTTTTTGCGAGATTGTGCTTGACCAGCTTTGGTGGCTTTTGCTCCAAAACGATCGATAAAACTTTGGGCGTGGGCTACTTTTTTTGCGAGATTCACCCTTGTTTTTTCATAGAGTTCTTCCGCCATTAAAAGCTGTTCGAAATAATCAAGGGAGGAACCTTTGATTTTTTTGATTTTCTTTCGGTGAAGCCCCATGGTATGAGTAGATACTGCATCCATGAATTCACGATCATGCGTGATACAGATAAATTCGCCTGAAAACTCTCTTAAAAATGTTTTTAGCCATCTGATTGATACGATATCTAAATAGTTGGTAGGCTCGTCTAATAAAATACAGTCTGGTTCGGATAAAAGTACTTTTGCGAGATGAAGCCTTAACTGAAAGCCCCCAGAAAACTCATCAGGAGACCTCAAAAAGTCCTTCTCCAAAAATCCAAGCCCTAAAAGGATTATCTCTGCTTTATATTGCTCTTGGTCACTATCTAAAACTAAACAAGCCTCTTCTATGATCGTACTTTGTGTGAAACGAATATGTTGATCCAGGTATCCGATTCGGTAGTTTTTTGGTATGATGATCAAGCCATTGTCGGCCTTTTCCAGTCCCATAATGACCCGAAAAAGAGTCGTTTTACCAGATCCATTTCTCCCAATAAAGCCTACGTGTTCTCCTCTTTGAAGAGAAAAAGATATGCCTTCAAAGAGAGTTTCTTGTCCAAATGAGATATTTAAGTTATCAACAGAAATCATGCGAAAAATAAAAAAAACGTTTATATTTTGGAAAAAAATTCTTCTTAAAGCATATAATCTGCCTTATTTTAAAACCAGTTACAATTGCTTTGTCTAAAAATCCATGCCTTACACTCCACTAATTTTAGCGTTTCTTATTGTCGTCATTTGGGGCTTTAATTTTGTTGCTATTAAAGTAGGACTTGAACAACTCTCTCCGCTTCTTCTTTGTAGTATTAGATTTTTCCTCACAAGCATCCCTGCTGTTTTTTTTATTAAAAAACCAAAAGCCCCATTGAAAATGGTCATGTTATATGGGCTTATCATGTTCGCATTGCAATTTGCCTTCCTTTTTGTTGGCATGTATGAAGGAGTAGCTCCGGGAATGGCCTCACTGCTTTTGCAAATACAGGTGTTTTTTACCATTTTACTAGCAGTGATCTTTTTTAATGAAAAATTAAATAGATGGCGCATTATTGGCGCGATCATATCTTTTTCCGGCATTGCAGTAGTAGGAGCCCATGTGAGTGGGGCAGTAACTTTCTTAGGATTTATCTTTGTTATTTTTGCTGCGCTCTGCTGGGCAGTTGGCAATGCATTTGCCAAACAGATAGGCAAGGTAAATATGATTTCTTTAGTGATATGGGGCAGCATGTTTGCTTGGCCACCTCTACTTGTTGCTACACTTATCGTAGATGGACTTGATAAGGTATGGATGACCCTTTATCAATTAACCCCATTGTCGATCGGTGCTACCTTATATATTACCTATTTATCTACTGTTTTTGGCTACGCTGCATGGAATTGGTTGCTACATCATTACTCACTTGCAACGATAGCTCCCTTTACCATGCTAGTACCAATTGTAGCTATGTTAAGCTCCATTCTTGTTGCGGGAGAGCCCTTTTATATATGGAAATTAATTGCTGCAATATTGGTACTCAGTGGTGTTTGTATTAACTTGTTTTCCTCTAAACTAATGAAGCAAAAAGCACAATGAGACTTCGTTCATTATTTTTCTTATTCTGTTTTTCTGTATTTTCTCTATTTGCTCAAGAAGCAGAGATTGTATCTCTTATAGAGAAATTAAAACATGCTCCTATATCGTTAAAATCAATAGAAGGAGGACTTACTAATATAAATTATGTAGCTGAAGCAGCGGGAGATCGATATTTTGTACGATGTTCATCTGAAAATAAGAAGTGGCTGGACACCTCATGGAAGAGGGAATATGATGCAATGCTAATCACTTCTTCTTATGGGATTTCTCCAGCTATTTGTCTTGCAGCACCACAAGAGCATGTTCTTATTACAACATTTATCGATGCTAAAACAGTTAATACAAAAGATCCCGCTACCTTAAAGAAAGTGTGTGACTTGCTATATTCTTTGCATCATCTTGATATACGGTTTCCCATTACCCAACATCCCCTAGATATCATTAACCTTTATATTGAAAATACAAAACAAATAGGTATTGACCTTCCTCGCACAGTAGTTGAAACACTACTTCCTGCTATAAAAAATTATAAAAGCCCTCATGCACTCCCTAATCAATTGACTCCCTGCCATCTTGATCTTCATAAAGGTAATATTCTAGACGATGGCCAAAAACTTTGGTTTATTGATTGGGAATATGCAGCCATGAGCGATCCCTTTTTTGATTTGGCAATCATTGCTTCTACCGATCTATTTTCTGTAGAGGAAACAAAACAGCTTCTGGCCCTTTATCTTAAGTCTGATCCAACAAAGGGGCAGTTACAACATTTTTATTTTCTGCGATCTTTAGCAGATCTCCGATGGGCTCTTTGGTCGTATATTCAAAGTAAAACATCCCCTATTAATGCTCCTTTTTCTATGCAAGGAGATCAGTTTCTTAAGCAGTCTATCTTTTATTTGGACTCTGCCAAGTGTAATTAATTTTTTTTATTTTGTGCTAGACAACTACAATAATTTCGTATAGAAATCTAAAATTATTTGAAAGTATCCCCACCCGGTGGATTTGGTTTTTGAGCAAATCCCAGATATAGAGGATAGATAAAAAATGATGAAAAAATTAAGAGTTATTGCTTTAGCACTACTGTGTTTTGGAGCTATAGCAGCAACTTTTTGGTTTCTTAGCAGTAACAATATTGCTGTGCTTGATCCAAAAGGGATGATTGCAATAAAAGAGCGCAAGCTACTAGTGATTGCTTGTCTGCTCATGCTGATTGTTGTTATCCCAGTATTTGTTTTTACTATATTTTTTGCTTGGAAATATAGACAAAGCAATACCCGGGCAACATATAGTCCTGATTGGGCACATAGCCACTTGGCTGAAAGCCTTTGGTGGGGTGTCCCACTTATTATCATCTGTATACTAGGTGTCTTTACCTGGAAAAGTAGTTATGATCTACATCCATTTAAGCCGATCGATACAGGTAAAAAACCAGTCGTAATACAGGTAGTTGCCCTGGATTGGAAATGGTTGTTTATTTATCCCGATCAAGGTATTGCAACTGTTAATTTTGTTCAATTTCCGGAAAAAACCCCTATTGATTTTGAAATCACTGCAGACGCTCCGATGAACTCCTTCTGGATTCCGGAACTTGGTGGTCAAATTTATGCGATGCCCGCAATGAAATCGACTCTATACCTCATAGCAAATGAAAATGGTCTATTTAGAGGTTGTTCTTCCAACATAAGTGGGAAAGGATTTGCAGGAATGACATTCAATGCCAAAGCAACTTCTCAAGCAGACTTTGATCAGTGGGTTCAATCGGTCAAACAGTCACCAAAACTTCTTACTATGGAAGAATATAATCAATTGATGAAGCCAAGTGAATATCATCCAGTGATACTTTATCAATTGAAACAAAAAGATCTCTTTGATCGAATCATTATGAAATATAACAAGTATTAGATGTAGGAGAATGATATGTTTGGAAAATTAACTCTTGAGGCATTCAAACACGATCTGATCGAATATGCCGCAGGGGTCTCGATGTTCCTTGGCGCTATTTTTCTCATCATACTAATCACCTACTATCGACGTTGGAAATGGCTGTGGGTAGAGTGGATCACTTCAGTGGATCATAAAAAAATTGGAATCATGTATATCATTGTCTCTTTTGTCATGCTTTTCAAAGGGGTAATCGATGCTGCTATGTTACGTGCACAGCAAGCATTTGCCGTTGGCGATTCAATGGGATACCTAACTGCTCCGCACTTCCAACAGGTTTTTACAGCTCACGGCGTAACAATGATTTTCTTTGTGGGTATGGGCGTCATGTTTGGTATCATTAACTTAATTTTACCTTTGCAAATCGGTGCCCGCGATGTTGCCTTCCCATTTTTAAATTCTCTTAGTTTCTGGCTATTTGCTTCCGGAGCCATGTTTATCCTTGTTTCTCTTGTCATAGGCATTTTTGCCGGAACAGGATGGGTCGCTTATCCACCACTTTCTGGAATAAAGTATAGCCCGGATGTAGGAGTTGATTATTGGCTGTGGAGTGTCCAGATTTCGGGAGCAGGATCGTTAATTTCCGGGATTAATTTCTTAGTGACTATTTTAAAGATGCGTTGCCCAGGAATGACGTTAATGAAAATGCCAATATTTGTCTGGTGTTGTTTAACAACCATGATTCTTGTTGTTTTTGCTTTTCCTGTGCTAACTGCTACAGCTGGAATGCTATCTTTTGATCGCCTTCTTGGTACGCACTTTTTTACCTCCGATTTTGGAGGAAGCCCAATGATGTATGTCAATCTAATTTGGGCTTGGGGTCATCCGGAGGTTTATATTCTTATCTTGCCTGCTTTTGGTATCTTTTCTGAGTTGGTACCGGTCTTTTCGAAAAAACGATTATTTGGCTATGTCTCCATGGTATGGGCTATTATTGCCATTACCTTTCTTTCTTTTATCGTTTGGCTGCACCACTTTTTTACGATGGGAGCCGGAGCCAATGTCAATGCATTTTTTGGTATTATGACAATGGTTATCGCAGTCCCAACAGGAGTAAAAGTATTTAACTGGTTATTTACCATGTATAGAGGTCGTGTTGATTTTAAAACACCGATGCTTTGGTTTTGCGGTTTTATCATCATTTTTACAATCGGTGGTATGGCAGGCGTTTTAATGGCTATTCCTGCAGTAGACTTTCAAGTACATAACAGCTTGTTTCTGATTGCCCATTTCCATTCTGTGATCATTGGAGGAGTTGTCTTTGCATTTTTCGCTGGTTATACTTATTGGTTCCCTAAATTCATAGGTTTTAAACTTAATGAAAAACTGGGTAGATATGCATTTTGGTGCTGGTTTTTTGGGTTCCTGGTCTCTTTCCTTCCTTTATATATACTTGGTCTCATGGGTGCAACAAGACGCTTAAACCATTATGATGCATCTACAGGATGGCAACCATTATTCCTGGTTGCCGGTGTGGGAGTCCTTATCATCCTTTGTGGTGTAGGATTTCAATGTTTACAATTAATAGTAAGCATTAAAGAGCGCAAACAAAATATGGATACAACAGGGGATCCATGGAATGGTAGGACACTAGAGTGGTCTACATCATCACCACCACCTTTTTATAATTTTGCAGTGACTCCACAGGTGCATGAGCGCGATCCTTTCTGGGCCAAGAAACAATCAGGGGAGATAAAAAAAGTACAATATGAAGATATTCATATGCCAAAAAATACTGCTGCAGGCTTTCATATTGGTTGGCTTAGTTTTCTCTTTGGTTTTGCTATGGTCTGGTATATGTGGTGGCTTGCTATTATCTCTGGTGTTGGTATGCTCTCTTGTCTCATCATCCGCTTATATGACCAGCATACCGACTATCATTTAAGTGCAAAAGAAGTAGAAAAAATAGAAACTGAAACTAGGAAGAGATAATATGAGCAATCCTAAAACAACTTCGCATGAGAACTATCCCGATACTCACCATGATGTCTATTCTAAAACCATTTTTGGCTTTTGGGTTTATCTGTTAACCGATTTTATGTTGTTTGCAACCTACTTTGCAGTGCATGCAGTCTTAGGAAATAATACCTATGGGGGCGCCTCTATTAAAGAGTTGACTAGCCTTCCATTTATCGTAGTTCAAACTCTTATCCTATTAGTCTGTAGTTTCTCAAGTGGACTAGGCGGTGCTTTTGCCCATCGTGGTAATAAAAACTGGACCGTTGCTTTTTTTAGCATTACGTTTTTATTTGGACTTAGCTTTATTGGTATGGAATGGATTGATGGTGCACGTTTAGTAAACGGTGGTAATAGCTGGAGAGAAAGCGCAGCTTTAACTTCCTATTTCAACCTTATTGCAATGCATGGACTACACGTGATCATTGGGTCATTATGGATTGTTGTTCTTCTAATACCTGTTTTACGCTATGGCATTACACCTGTGAGTGTTAAACGACTAACGTGCCTCAGGATGTTTTGGCAGTTTATAAATGTTGTATGGGTTTTAATTTTTACTATCGTGTACTTGATGGGAGATAGTTAATATGGATGATATAGAGCATAAGTGGAATACAAGCCTTAAGCCTTTAATGATTGGATTTTTCTCATCCATTATATTGATTTTAGCAGCATATTTTATTGCCAAGAGTCAGTTACTAACCGGCTTTACTTTAACATTTACTATTGTTGGAATTGGCGCTATTCAAGTGCTGTTTCAACTTATATTTTTTCTACATCTTGGTATTGAATCCAAACCAAGATGGAACTTGCTGATTTTTCTTTTTATGCTATTGATTATCGCTGTTTTAGTTGGCGGATCACTCTGGATTATGTACAGTTTAAATTATACGTTGATGCCAACAATGCAATAGCGAGCCTAGTATGGAAAGAGTATCAAGAGCAATTCCCCGTTTTGATGTTAGATCATATTATATGCTTACTAAGCCAGGTATCATATTCGGTAATGTAGTCACTACTACTGCAGGGTTTATGCTTGCATCAAGAGGGTATATCGATTTGTTGCTGTTTTTAGCAACACTTATCGGGCTCTCTTGCATCATCGCATCATCTTGTATATTTAATAATTATATCGATCGTGATTCCGACAGAAAAATGTCGAGGACTAAAAATAGAGGATTTGCAAGGGGAATAATCTCTGTACAATACGCAATACTCCTCTCTATTGTTCTTGGACTATCGGGGACTCTTTTTTTATTCCTATTTGTTAATTTTTTAACAGCAATGATAGCTCTTCTTGGGTTCTTTGTGTATGTCATTGTCTATAGTTTTGTGAAATATCATACCATTCATGGTACGTTAATAGGAAGTATTGCAGGAGCTCTGCCACCAGTGATAGGATATTGCGCTGTAAGTAACCGTTTTGATTTGGGGGCTCTAATATTATTTGCCATAGTAGCTATTTGGCAAATGCCACATTTTTTTGCGATTGCTATGTTCCGACTCAAAGATTACACCGCAGCTTCGATTCCTGTTTTGCCAGTAAAAAAAGGTGTTCATGTTACTAAAATCCAGATGCTGCTCTATATCATTGCCTTTATTATTACTTCACTGCTGCTGCCTTTGTTCAATTATACAGGATATCTCTATCTGGTTGTCACGGTTTTTTTTGGTGTTGCATGGCTTTTGCTTAGTATCAAAGGTTTCTTCTCTACTAATGATAAACTCTGGGCGCGTAAAATGTTCGTGTTCTCTCTGATAGTTATCATGGCGCTATCTATTTCGATTGCTTTCAGTGTAAGTTAATGAAAGTATATTTCTCGTTTTTGATTTTTTTGTGCATCTGTTTTACAGCTCAATGTTACCCAAATATGATTGGTACATCGCCTTGTATTGTGTTTGTTCACATCGGAGATAAGTTACCTCCCCATCTATTTATTGCAATCGAGCAAGCAAGGTTGTTTAATGACTGCGATATTGTGCTCATTGCAAATCAACTATCTTTAGATTCAAAGAATAACACGTTATTAAAAAATTTAAATGTTATTACCGTTGCTGCTGAATCACTAGAAAAGCAACCACAACATGAACAATTCATTGCAAGCTCCACGTTGAATAGGAAGCTTAAAGAGGGTTTTTGGTTTTATGCAACAGAGCGTTTTTTTTATTTTAATGATTTCCTTTGCGAGTTCAATATACAAGATGCCATTCATTTAGAAAGCGATGTGATGATTTATATAGATATCAAAGAGCTGCTGCCTACATTAAAAACGTATCCTGGTATTGCTGCAGTATTTGATAGTGATATCAGATGTATTCCCAGCTTTGTTTATATCCGGCATCCTGATGCTTTATCTTCTTTAACTCAGTTCATGGCAGATATAGCTTCAAAGGGAATAAATGATATGTTTTCCATAGGGATGTATCGATCTATGAGCAGTAAAGAGCAAATTGGTACATTGCCGCTCGTACATGATATATACATCAAGCAAGAAATAATAAGTAGTAAGGATAAACGAATATTTTGTAATAATGTGACTCTCTTTAACTCCATTTTTGATGCAGCAGCCATTGGTGAATATTTAGGAGGATGGGATCTTTCTACCAGCTTGAATGGTCCTGGTTTTATTAATCCACAATGTGTGGTTGATTTTTCCAAATTTCAAATTACTTGGGAATTAGATGAATATAATCGTTTGATACCTTATGCAACCTATCAAAACAAAAAACTACGAATTAACAATTTGCATATACATAGCAAAAAATTGCATCAATTTGCTTCCAATAAGACGTAGTTTTTATTAAACTTTTTTAATATTGGAGAGAACTATGACTGTTACCGGACCGGACCCAGCATCGATTTACCCACTTAAGGATTATGACAAGCTTGTTTTCCTGAAAAATTTCATTAAAGCAAGTAACATCATCGTAGGTGATTATACATATTTTGATGATCGTCGATATGGTCCTGAAAAATTTGAAGAATACAATGTCTTGTATAACTATGACTTTTCTAAAGTAAAACTCGTTATTGGAAAGTTTTGCGCAATTGCAGCAGAAACGCGTTTTATCATGACAGGCGATCATAAACTGGATGCCATAAGCACTTATCCATTTCCCATATTTGGGCATGGTTGGGAACGTGCTTTTAACATTTATGATCTGCCGGTAAAAGGTGATATTATTGTTGGTAATGATGTCTGGTTTGGATATGATGCTTTGGTCAAAAATGGAGTAACAATAGGTAATGGCGCCATTATTGCAACTCGAGCTGTCGTTATTAAAGACGTTCCTGCTTATTCTATCGTCGCTGGTAATCCTGCCAAGGTTGTGAAAATGAGGTTTGATGATAAAACCATTGAACGCCTTCAAAAAGTAGCCTGGTGGGACTGGGATATTGCAAAGATCAATCGGAATTTGAAATTGATTTGCAACCTTGATGTCGATCGACTGGAGGCTGCTAATCTAAAGGAATAGAAAAAGATCGTTATTTAACAAGTCATTCATATTTAACAAATTACCAATTAAATATGCTAAGCATTATATCTTTTGATATTGAGTAATATCACATATATAAATTTCCATATCTATACAAATCATTAAGTACCCGTACACCATGTTTTTTCGTTACGTGTTGTCCATCGGGAATTGAACTTGCAAAAAACAATCAGTTTTGACATTCATAAAATAAGCAACAGTAAGGTCGTTATGAAAAAAATGATGCTTGTTCTCATATTAAACCCATTTTTTATATTGCATTCTTTATTTGCCGCTGGCTCAAAATCAAAGCTAGATTCCGATCCATCCCCGGATTATGTACAAGAATATAATGCCGGAGTCAAAGCGCAAAAAGAAAAAGATTACAAGACAGCAATCCAATATTATCAAAAAGCGCTCGATCAAAAATCTGATTTTTCTGATGCCTGGAATAACCTAGGTTATTGTTATCGAATGGTAGCAAAATCTTATCTTTCTCAAGCAGGTGATGCTTATGAAAAAGCTGTGAATTATAACCCAAAACATGAACAGGCTCTTGAATATCAGGGGGAGTATTTTGTAATGATGGGAGAATTAAAAGATGCTTATGGTAATTACAAGAAACTAAAAGAAATGAACTCTGATGAGTCCAACCCGCTGAAAGAAAAACTTGATAGAGTTTTAAAACAGGCTCAATCTGTACTTAAAGGATATTCTCCTTAGAGTTGATTTGATAAAATCGTTTTTTAATTACCAATTTTATAACAAAATCTATCGAATCTTATAAAACATAAGAGCAGAATGGCTTTGTAAGTCTGATCTGTTTAAAGCACGTGTTTGAGTTGCCCATTTTTTTGTAGTACTTTGCGCTTTGTAGTCCAATCCCACCAGTTGGTAGCCTCTCCAGTGTTAACCTCATGAATAATTGCAGCAAATACATCCCAAACGCATGGATCTTGCCTGCTCTGTGAGCGCCTTTCAAGCTCCTGGAATAGAAAAGTCGCATCTTGAAGTGCCAACTGTTCTACATTGTTAATGCCAAGAAGCTTTAAATCTTCAAGCGTTGCTTTTCCGACATTTTTTAAATCACTTAAATCTTTCATTTTCAATTTTAGTTATATATCTCAGATCTAAGAATGTTATGAAAAACATGCTTCTCTTTCAAGAAAAAACACCGTGAAACTTACCTATTCCTATAGGAGGATGTAAATTTAAAATTTTAACCATCATTTCTTCTTGAAAAATGATCAAAACCCAGGTTCTGGGATATTCTAAAAAGAATATTATCTACTCGCGCGTGATAGGGAGTCCCGGCATCAAATTAAAATAACTTTTTACATCCTTCTTTCATCAAAAAACCATCGTTTTATATTAAAAATTTATTTTTTCAAATATAAATAACTTTAAAACATACTAATAATTTTAATGTAAAATTTTAATAATTATTTAATTATAATATGTGTATTAATAAATTAATAAAAAGGAAAGATAATATGGACCGTTCAATTAGTGTGGCTGTTAAAAGCCAAGAAGAGATCCAAACAATAAGGACTCTGGAAATAGACCCAGAAACTAACATGCTACGATCTCTTACAAACAAGTGGATTGTTGGATTTATAGGGGATGTTGTCCAGGAGCTGATTGCTCCAGTAGGAGATGTTGTAAAAAAACATGATCAGTCTATTGTGCGCAATACCATGCATGTTTTAGCTACTCCATTTAAAGTTATTGAGACTGCTTTCAGGTTGATGGGTTTAGTTGCACTACCCATGCTTTTATTTAAAAATACACCAATGGTTGGTTATGGAGATTCGGTATCAAACTTTTATAAAAAAGAATTTGTTAAAATAGGACTGGAAGAACTACTGGATGTGGTTGGGGTTTTGGTATACGCAGTCGCGGCGCTGGTGAAAACTGTTTCTTATATCTTTGGTCCTATGAATAAACAAGAAATAAAAGAACCTATGCCTGCGGATCGTGGAATAATAAGATTATCATCTGAATCACAGGCTCATGTGGCAGTAGATGCTGAAACGACAAGACCTGTATCTGCATCTGAACCGCTTCCTTTAACAAAGACTACAGATGAAGATGCTCGCATTAAACTTTTGCAAGATCATATCACATTTATGGAGCAGACTATAACCAGGCAGATGGATATAGTATTAGCGGCAGTTCAAAGGCCGCAAGAATCAATTCAAAGACCAGCTATGCCGATGATGGGACCACCACAACCTTCTATGACCATGGGAGGGGTGCCACGACCTTCAGGCCCTCCACGACCTTCTATGGCTTCTTCATCTACACCTGCAGAAGCTAGTAGTTCAGCGGTAGCTCCACCAGTAACAAGATCATTGGTTAACACTGGTAGCGAGAATACACAAGACAGACCTCCCGGTTTGATGGAAGAGTTGATGCAGAGGTTAGCATCAGGAGGATCCATGCAATTAAAACCAGCAAGTGAAAGAATACGACCCTCCGCTCCCATACGTCCAAAACCTAAAACAACTCCTAGCAGCACAAATACAGTGAGTACTGATGTGCCACCTCCTTCTGCAGTACCGAAAGGAAAACCTCAACCACCTACGGAAAAACCTCCTCAGTCATCTCAAAGGCCTACTAGTAGCATAGATGAGGTAGTCGCAGATGTACCATCGTCACCTCCTGTAACAACAGGTG
This sequence comes from Chlamydiales bacterium, assembly GCA_016213235.1. Classification (GTDB taxonomy): domain Bacteria; phylum Chlamydiota; class Chlamydiia; order Chlamydiales; family JACRBE01; genus JACRBE01. Next base: position 14,478 of record JACRBE010000029.1, read on the forward strand.
TAGCAAGCGCAGGTGCACCTCCTGTAGTAAATGCAGATGAATCGTTACCACCTGCTGTTTCTGAAAGTTTCAGTAGCAGCATAGTTGCAGTAAGTGTAGGGGTACTTCCGCCATCTCCTGTAACAACAGGTATAGCAAGCCAAGATGATGCATCCCTATCGCTTTCTGCAGTACCTACAGATGCTGTAAATACTGGAACTGCATAAATTAAACATCGTGCGTGCGAAATTTTTGGAAGGATTCTTGTAATAGCTTCCATTAAAAATAAAAGACTTCACCAGATCCGGTGAAGTCTTAAAATATGAATTTCGTGTAGTTAGTCACAGAGTCTTTAAGTTTTTTAACGGTAGAAAGAGTTTTTTAGTCATTGGAAACTCCAATCTCTCAAAAAGCAGGCGAATTCCTTCACACAACAGGGCAGATTTATCAATCTTTCTCTTCCCTCTGATTCAAAAAAATCAAACTATTATCAAGATTTAATGGTTTGATGCTTTGACGTTTGTGTGGCATGGATTGGTAGGTGTGAATTACGCATTTCAAGAAAAAATAACTGAGTTTTTTTGCGGTTTTAGAGGGCTAAGCCTTCGTCAGTGTTGAATGCTATCTCTACTACGCCTTGTGGTGCAAACATATCTATGAAGTGTTTGTACATCTCTGGTCTGTCACTGCTTCTTGTCGTTAAAAGTAACTCTTGACTATAGATGGCAATGTCTTCTACGATTCGTTCATGTCGGTAATAGGCTAGGATTGTCGAATCAATTTCCATTTTTCCATAACCTTTATAAAAAAGTTTTTCCTCATGCGGCTTATTCCAAACATTCCCAACGCCGCCGCCAATAAACATGAGATCTCGTTCTTTTGGCGCCATGATAGGTTCATCCCAGTCCACTATGTAGATCGTATTATCTCCATTCATCAACACATTGCCGGCATGAATATCAGAATGACATAGTACGAATTTGGGTGAGTGGTTCTGGAGCTTTTCTCCTAGCTGTTCCGCGCGATCTACTAGCCGGCGAATAGCCGGCATATTCTTCTTCATAAATTGTTGTAATTTTAAAGCGATCTCATCGGCGATTGGCTCGGCTTCAATGTGAACATAAATCGATCGAACGATCTCGCGCCACTTTGTTGAGTAGGCCTCTTTCCGAATCCGGTGTTGGAGTGGTAGTGGCACTTTAACTTCATGAACCTGTCTCAATGCTTTGCCAAGCACAGTCCATTGATCATTCGTTAAATCACGATTGAATCCATCTTGTCCATCAACAAATGGGTATACAACAAGAGTAAAATTATCAATACGCTGGGTCGCCTTGCCATGAATTGTCTTAACAGGAGGAATAATTTGTCGGATCCCAGCGCTTTGTAATAGCTCCATGATTTCAACGCTGATATCATGATGGTGCCCATGTTTAAGCTTTATGAAATAAGACCTTTGATCAAGTGTCTGAGCTTTATATACCGAGGCATTCATATCTGCACCCAAAGGGAGAAATATAAGAGAAGAGACTTCAATGCTATAATGAGTATTTAGGCAGTTAATAATGGTTTTGTCTGAAAGGAGATGTTTCTCTAGCATTAAAGATTATCCCTTTCAGTTAGTACCCTCTGAAGTCTTTCCTCTGGAGATGTAAGCTTTTGAAGGAGAACGCTGTGTCGCATTTTTGCTGATCTCCATTTTTCACAAACATAGCATGCTTTTGTGAAAACAAACAACCAAACAATTCACTTTTCACAAAAGAAGCATCTTTTTGTGAAATTCATTAACTCTCTATCGTGTTTTTGGTTCTGATTTTCGGAAAAAATTTTGATTATCAAATTGCTGGCAAACAGACAAACCCCATGGGGGATTTTCTATTTGCAATTCAGTATAATTTTCGTTTGTATAATCGCCGATTACCTTTCGCCAAAATTTTGTTGTCTTTTCAGAACCTGGAATTTGTCTTACTCGCCACGGGCCAGGATGTTTATTAAAAACAGCAAAAGCCATATTTTTACCAACCATTTTCTTTCTGTAAGCAGGAACAACATAAAAGTCTACGATCTCAGAATAACCATCAATAGATTCGACAATAGAAAAACCAACTATCTTGGGGCCTTCTTTCCAATAGTAACCGACATTTGGAGTGCGCCAATCGACGTCTATAGAGTATTTCCCGTCTTGATTTTTCTTTTTTCCAGAGGTAGGGGAAAATTCATCTTCATATTCCTGAGCTAATTCATCGAAAATATGAGAATTCGATTCGTTAATCAGTTCTAACATACACCTTTTCAATTAAGTACTGAATTTTCATGTACTATAACAGATGAAATATCAAAACCAAAGGCTATTTTACTCCCATTTCGTCCAGTCTAGTACGTAAATAGTGCGTAATTGAGCTTTACGCACTCAGATTTTTAGATAAGATTTTTGATATATAAGTCACTAAAAACAAAAGGTTTCAGTCGTAATAACTGAAGCCTTTATTTTGATTGGAGGTGGAGGGATTTGAACCCTCGTCCTTAGCAAACCGCCTATAAATGACTACATGCTTATCTCCCTATTATTTACGATTAGCCCTGATGTAAGGAGCCCCACTTAAGACTAATCGACCCCTTTCTTTTTCTCGAAATTAAGACGAAGAGATAATTTCTTAATCCCACACCCAGTAAAATGACGATGATCTAAAGACCCTAGGTCCAACCTTTAGGCATCGGCAACTTAAAACTGTTAGGTCTTATGCTGCAGCTTGCTCGCGGAAGTCACCGAAGTTACCTTCTACGATTTTGCTTTCTTTTCTTGTGACAATTATGTCTTATCGGTTTTTTTAAGAGGCCCACCGAAATCCTCTGCATGCCGCTTATACTTAGTATCCAAGTCGAAAACCAATTCACCCCCACCTATAGATTGTATCATAAAATAATCCCATAACCAAAGAAAAATTGTATTATAGAGTGTTTTCTGGCTATAATCGCTCCATAACAATAAGAGTGTCAATGATATGGACAGTTCAAAGAGCTTGGCTGGGAAGGCTATAGATGCCAATAACAAAAAAGATCTGAATACACTAAGAGAGCTATTTAACGAAGATTTTAAAGCCTATCTTTCTGATTGGCCATTGCCATTTAATAAAGAGCAATATCTCCAGGGAGTTGAAATGGGGCACAAAGCATTTTCTTCCCTTAACTATCTCGTAGAGGATATAATTGCTGAAAAAGATAAAGTAGTAGTGCGTATGATAGTGCAAGGCGTGCATACAGGAGAGTATCAAAATTTAGCACCAACGAACAAACTAATCGAGTTTGCAAGCATTGCTATTTACAAAATATGCAATGGAAAAATAAGTCAAAAGTGGCAAGTGAATGATCAATTAACACTTTTAAAACAACTGCAACATTAAAAATAAAAATTTATATAGATGGAAACTCTTATTCTTTAGTAAGATAATTTCTATTATTTGAGGGTCATTGTCATGTTTAATATTCAAAAAGAGGGTTATTCGGAAAGGGAAAAAAGAATACAGAAATTTTGGGAAGAAAATCGCATTTTTAAAAAAAGCATTGAAAATCGCAATGATGCTCCTTTATTTTCTTTTTATGACGGGCCTCCTTTTGCAACAGGATTGCCACATTATGGGCATATATTAGCAGGTACCATTAAAGATGTGGTGCCACGATATATGACAATGAAAGGATTTAAAGTCCCAAGACGTTTTGGATGGGATTGTCATGGCCTTCCTGTAGAAAATGAAATTGAAAAAAGTAAGGAACTGTCAGGATCTCACTCTATTGAGAAATTCGGGATTGCCAATTTTAACGAAGAGTGTCGTAGCATTGTATTAAGATATACAGAAGAGTGGAAGTATACGGTTCATCGCATGGGTAGATGGGTAGATTTTGATCATACTTATAAAACCATGGATACTTCTTTCATGGAATCTGTCTGGTGGGTATTTGCTTCTCTTTGGAAAAAAGATTTAATTTACGAAGGCTTTAAAGTAATGCCTTTTTCTGCACAATTAGGAACACCACTTTCTAATTTTGAAGCGAATTTAAACTATAAAGAAGTTCCAGATCCATCTCTCACAGTCAAATTTCCGTTAAAGGGTGAAGAAAACACTTATTTACTGGTATGGACAACAACTCCTTGGACTCTTGTTTCTAACTTAGCTGCAGTAGCTAATCCAAAAATGACTTATGTGAAAATCCTTGATAAGGAGAGCAAAAAGAAATTTATCTTGGCAGGTTCCAGGGTAAAGCACTATTTCAAAGATAGGGAAAAAATAGAGGTCATATCGACATTTCATGGCCTAGATTTAAAAGACAAAGAATATTTCCCCCCCTTTGAATATTTTATCCATGACGCATCTCCAAATGCATTTAAAGTTCTTGTGGATGAGTTTGTAGGAGAAGATGACGGTACTGGTATTGTCCATGCAGCTCCCGCATTTGGTGAACTAGACTTTTTTGTGTGCAAAAGAGAAGAGATAGATATTGTTTGTCCTGTAGATCAAAATGGTAGGTTTACAAAAGAGATACCGGAATATGAGGGTATGTTTGTAAAAGATGCGGATAAAGATATCATTAAACGATTGAAAGCAAAAAATCTGGTATTTCATCATGGGCAAATCGTTCATAGGTATCCCTTTTGCTGGAGATCGGATCAACCTTTAATCTATAAAGCTGTAAATACCTGGTTTGTTGCTGTAGAAAAAATAAAAGATCACTTACTCAAAGCAAATGATCAAATTAACTGGGTTCCCGATCATATTAAATATGGTAGATTTGGAAAATGGCTGGAAAATGCGAGAGATTGGGCTATTAGTAGAAATAGATATTGGGGTACACCTATACCGATTTGGAGAAATGATGAAGGTGTTTTGATTGTTATTTCCAGTAAACAGGAACTAGAACAACGAGCTGGTAAAAAAATAAATGACCTACATCGCCATTTTATCGATGATATTACCTTTGAAGAAAATGGAAAGATATATAAGAGAATACCTGAGGTGTTTGATTGCTGGTTTGAGTCAGGCTCTATGCCATATGCACAAAACCATTTTCCATTTGAAAATAAGGAAGAAACGTTGCAATCGTTTCCTGCAGATTTTATTGCAGAGGGCCTTGATCAAACTCGCGGCTGGTTTTATACCTTGAACGTTTTATCTGTTGCTTTATTTGATCAACCTGCGTTTAAAAACGTTATTGTAAATGGTATCGTTTTAGCAGAAGATGGCAACAAAATGTCCAAGCGGTTGAAAAATTATCCAGACCCGTTGGATGTGGTAGAAAAGTATGGTGCAGATAGTGTAAGACTCTATTTATTGCACAGTCCCGTTGTCGAAGCAGATGATTTTCGATTTTCTGAAAAGGGAGTGGAGCTAGTACTAAGACAATTTCTAATACC
>JACRBE010000031.1 GCA_016213235.1 Chlamydiales bacterium
ATAGAGCTTATTCAATCAGTAAGAAAGCGCAAAGGGAAACCTCTTGCGATCATGCTAGATACAAAAGGTCCTGAAATCAGAGTAGATAAAATTTTTGATGGTGTGCTTAAAGTAGCAAAGGGCGATAAAATAGTCATTGCTACGAGTATACAAGATAAGAGGCTTCCTACTATCACGATTACCCCATCTAATATTGTAAATGAAATTGAACTTGGTAAACGAGTACTATTTGATGATGGTTATGTTGCAGGAAAGGTGATAGAAAAACATCTAGATAAGATCATTTTAGAAATAGAAAATCATGGGAGTATTCAGCAAAAAAAAGGGGTAAATATCCCAGGATCCCATTTTTCTACGCCAGCTATTACGGAAAAGGATAAGGAAGATCTTGCATTTGGAGCAAGACTTGGTGTTGATGTAATTGCAGCATCCTTTGTTTGCAATGCAGAGCATGTGATAGACATCAAGAAGATACTCGCAGAAAATAAAGCAGCACATATTAAAGTAATTGCAAAAATTGAAAGTGTACTTGGTATTGAAAACTTTGACACTATTTTGCATGTTGCAGATGGTATCATGGTGGCAAGAGGGGATCTTGGTGTAGAGATTCCGATCACGCAAGTGCCAAGAGTCCAAAAAGAGATGATTAACAAATCGCTTCAAATGTCAAAACCTGTGATTATTGCTACACAAATGCTCCAATCCATGATTAATAATCCAAGGCCAACCAGAGCAGAAGTGTCCGATGTGGCAAATGCCATTTATGACGGTGCCTCTGCTGTGATGCTCTCTGGAGAGACTGCTATAGGTGAGTTCCCTATTGAAACAGTACAAATCATGCACGATATTATTAAAGAGAGCGAAGATGATTTTGATTATCACGACTACTTTTTAAAACATTCCAAAAATGATTTCTTTGACATCTCTTCCTCTGTAGCAGTAGCTTGCGTAAAAACAGCGTTCAGTGCAAGGGCAAAAGCTATCATTGCTTGTACAAGTTCAGGAACAACAGCTAAAATCATATCACGCTTTAAACCAAAGATACCTATTTTAGCTATCACGACATCGGAAAAGGTGTATCATCAACTAGCCTATCAGTGGGGAGTTGTTCCTATGTTTAGCAAAGTAGATAGTTTTAAGGCTGCGGTGGCTTTTGCAAGTTGTAAAGCGATGCAAGAAAAGCTACTTGAATATGGAGACCTTGTTGTGATTACTGCAGGCACTCCTTTTGGAGTATGTGGTAGTACCAACATGGTAGTGGTGGAAAATATAGGTGATGTGCTTGTAAGAGGGCATCAATCACGAGGAGAAAAAGTAGTTGGTAAGATTGCTATTTTCTTAAGTCATGATGCGCAGGAAAAAAAACATTTGCAAGATAAAATTGTTGTACTGACCAAATTAGAAAAAGATTACTTTCCGCTTTTAAATCTTTCCAAAGCGATCATTTTACAAAATCACCCGGAAGACATAGATTCGATCAATTTGGCAAAGGAATTTTACTTACAATATAACATCCCTGTATTATTAAAAGCCGATGGGGCTATTGAAGTATTAAAAGAGGGAACTCAAGTTACCTTTGATCCACAAAAGGGACTTATATTTCGCGGCACGATAACCGATCATCAGATGATGATGAACCAGCTTTGTCCAGGAATATAGCGCAGATAATGCGTTTAAGATAAAAAAACAGGTTGTTTAGACAAGAGAATCTGCTGAAAGAAGAGGCAATCTCAATTCATCTACTTCTCTTGCATCAAAAAAAGAATCTATAGACTCAGATGATATGCTAGGAGGTGATGAGAGTTTTGAAGCTGCAACACCGCTTGCTTTGCTTGAAGATAGGTCTCCGTCAGAAGTCATTTGTCTTATATCTGTTGTGATAGACTTTGTTGTTCTCAAGGACGCTTCTGCTATTGCGGCGGCACCTGCTGCAGCATCATGCATCAGACGAAAAGAATCACATGCTTGTGCTGTTTGATCTAATATGCTGCTTAGGTGGTGATTCATTGTTTCGAGAATCTTGTTATCCCGAACTAATGCTTGCAAATATTGCCTTGTGTAACCCGATATATTTAGTTAATTATTGTCGTTTACACAAGGCAGCAATATTACCAATATAGCCTTATAGATTTTTTCTCTAAACATCTAGGAGCATAGCAAGCATTCCGATACCTGTAATAGCAGCTGTTTCTACCCTTAAGATGTTGGAAGAGAGTTTTATGCCTTTAGCCATATAATCAGACTCCAGATAGAGGACTTCATCATTTGTGAATCCGCTCTCTGGGCCAATAAATAAGATCGTATCTACCAGAGGGGCTTGTTGTAAATAGGAGGCATTTTCTCTTACATCTCCAAAAAAACGATTCCCATGGATGATAGGGACTTGTTGTAATGATGGGTAGAGCTTAATGCTAGGAAGATAAAGACGACCGCTTTGTTTGATACTAGAAGTCAAAATAAAATCAAAGCGGGATAGTTTTTCCTTATTGGGAAGAGAGGAAGATTTTGATGATGGGAAAAGATAGTATTCGTCTACCCCTAGTTCGGTGCCTTTTTCTAATATCATTTCCAAATGATTCATTAGGGGTATGCTTTGAGCTAATATAATCCTTGTTTTCTTTCTTTCTTCAAAGTGAGTGCTTGTAATAGATATGCTCGCGCTTTTTTTGGATAGCACTTCAATGATACCGGTTGCTAAATATCCGCGGCCATTCACTATTTCAACCAGCTCTCCAACCTTGCATCTAGTGACATGGCTTAAGTGATGTAGTTCTTTGTCTTCAAGTTCTATTGTTTGATTTATTTTTAGTTCATAAGGAGTAAAAAAACGGTTATTTGGCATGATGTAATCCTCTCTTTTCTTCTAAAAAAACCTCTTTGCGACTGATTGCATGAAAGAGCATCTCTTTGTGTGTAGGAAAAAAATCTTGATGAGAATATTTTTTTGCAAGATGCTTTAACTTGTTAAAATCGATTACTTCCAATGCGCTTTTTTTCATAAAATGAGTATGGATCGAATAAGATGTAAAGTTAAAGACAAGTTTATGCTTGTAATTATCTAATAAAATGTCTTGTTTATGTTTATAGGGAATAACTTCAATAGAGGGAGATAAATAGGAGGTAAGTGAATCCGGACATAATACGTCAATAAACGCTTTAGGGTAAATCTTTCTCAAGGACTCTACGAGTGGATAAGAAGAGAGAAAGTCCTCTTTTTCCATGGGAAGTATGACTAAAATAGAGTCGTGTCTAAATCGATAATAGACATTCGCCGGAGTCTCTTGTTTATAGCGATTATGCTGCCAAAGCCATTCACCCTTATTTTCTTTGATAGACTCTTGTAATAAGTCCAAAAGGTGCTCCATCATCTGTTTTACAGCCTCTTCTTGTGGCTTTTCTACATTTGGCCATATAGGGTCTGAATAATGAATACAGTATCTAAAATTTTTTCGCCTGATGGAGGCAAAGATAATAGGAGAGTTCGTGCGATAGGCTAAGATAGCTGGTATGGGTGAGGTATAAGCGTTTCTACCAAAAAAGGGGCTTTGAAAAAAACTCTCCGGCATGCCCTGGTCTCCGACAATACCTAAGAACTTCCCGGCCTTTAGCGTCCTTAATCCCTCTTTAATTGCATTTTTTGGATCGATGATAGTACCACCAAATTTTTCTCTAATTTTTTTCACCCATGCATAAAGATACATATTTTTGATAGGTCTACCAATGGCAACACCTTTCATCCTTGATGTTCCTTCTAAAAAGAGCATTTCCCAATTAGCTTGATGGGCGCAAAAAAAGATGATTCCTTTTCCTTGTTGGATGATCTGATCGGCAGCTTCTTTATTTTCACAATATGCCATCATTTGAATGTTTTTTATGGTAGATAATTTAGGATACTCCAAAAAAGTAATGCACAGGCTCTGAAAGGACTCTTTTGCTATTTTTACAATTTCTTTGCTAGATAGTTGCAGTGTAGTGGCAAGGGCAAGATTGGAAAGTGCTCGTTTGCGAAATTTCGGATGTAAATAGTAGAGAATAATACCAAGCCCTTTTCCAAGATGATGAATCAAGCGAGGGGAGGCAAATTGCAAAGGATACATCGCGCCTCTAATCAAATAACAAACAAAACGATCTATGTTTCTAGACATATATCCAACAATTGCTTTAGTTGCACATCAAAATCAAGATGGGAAATACTCATCCTGGTAGCAAAAGCATTTGCTTCGTTTTTTTGATATTCCAACCCTCTTTTTAATGAAGAGAGTACACTCTCTTTATCAAAGAGATCTTCTATTATATGTCCGGCCCCATTATTGATGATTTCATGTCCTCCATTGCTTTTAGAAGATATAACAAAACAACCATGGGCGAGTGCTTCTAGTGTTACATTTGCAAAAGGATCATAAACAGAAGGGATAAGAGCACAATCTGCAAGAGCATAAAATCGTGTTACATCCTTTCTGTATCCAAAAAAGGAGATTTTATTCTCGATTTTTAAAGAGATTGCTTTTTTTTTGAATTTTTCTATCTTTTTATCTTTTCCTATCACAAGCAAATGCCAATCAGAGGGTATCTTGGATAGTGCATCCATGACGATGCCAAGCCCTTTTCTTTCATAGTCATTTCCAATAAAAAGAAAATAAAAGGAGAAAGGGGATAATCCAAGCTCTTTAATTAACGCTTCTTTTATGAGCAATCGCTGCTCAAAAAGAGGAGTGATTTCATTCCACTCTACACCATTATGGACGACAACAATTTTATCTTTAGGAACATTATAGTATTCCAAAAATTCACGCTCTACCATATGAGAGTTAACAATGATCTTTTTAGTAAAAGCATTTTCAACGCTTTTTTTCTCTATATCGAGAAGGACCCTATGAACGGGATTATACAAAGAGAGCGTAGTCTTAATAAAAGAATCAATTTTTTTTCTTCTTTTTAAAAAAGCTTTATGACACCCATTGCCTGCTCGAATGTGAGTGGGAGCAGAATAACGGTCCATTGCCAAAGTAATATCGAAGGAGTGTTGCTTTAGAGCTGCTTTGACACCTTTTTCAAAAGAAAGTAGCTTTTGATGAGGAAGGAAACCTTTGCGAGTAATATTGATATACTGATAGTGAGAAGCTGTTTGAGGCTGATGCCCAAGGGTAAGAAAGGTAACATCTATCTTTTTTTGTAAAAAATAATCAGCGATTTTTTTTGTGTATTTTTCAAGCCCTCCAAATGGTGATAAAGAGCGTTTGATAATCCCAATACTTGGCATTAGTTTAAGCTTTTCTTTGGTTCAATAAAGATTTGATTATCACGTATTTGGATGTTTAAATCGAGTAATTTATCATCGCTTGTAAATAATTGAAAACGGTTCATGTAGTTTCTAAATCTGTTTCTGAGATAGTCTTGTCGTAGCATGGGCTGTAATTCCCGTATATCATCATCAGAAGTATCGGATATTAACATGGAAACATACCGATCTTCTAACACTTTTGGATTGATAAATTGTACAGACCAAGTCATCCCTTTTTTCTGGTCAGGATCATATAAAACAACGAGTTGAATCATATCTTTAACGATTTCTATAAATAAATCAGTAATACCTTTTGCATACAAGGACTCATTTAATATGGCCAGGCCATTTTGCTTCGCGATGAGATCTGTTTTTGCAAACGAGATTTTATCAAGATTGGGGGATTGTCTACTCTTTGTTGGAATAAAGAGTGTAACAGGTAGCGAATTACCTAAAGGAAGCAACTCAGAGCGGATAAAATCAATGCGTAAAAACTTTGCATCTGGGTCATCAATCTGAATAGGTGTTTTAGAAATGGTAGGCAAATAAATTTGTTTCCATTGATCAGGAACAAAAAAACTAACTACATCACTTCTCAAGTGAGTCGTATGCGATTGCAAATTATCTAACTCTGCCTTTGAAATATCATTCAAATTAAAGGTTAGCTTTAATCCTCTAGATTTAAGTTGTTTAACAACTTCTTCTGGACCGCTGACAGTTAAATAGATTTGATAAGGCCAAATGTCTAAAAATTGATATCCTTTTGGAGGCTCTCCAATAGGCGATGTAATAAAGATAGGGATTTTCTCTTTTGCGAGCTTTGAGAGCTTAATAATAAAATTCTTTGCAGATACCTTGCTAATGTCTTGGAATACATTTAAATCCGGATTTAATGAGCTAATATTGCGCTTGGTGATGGTAGAAATAAATTCATCGCCTTTATTAGCAGCATCTACAATTACTTCAATGTCATTGGCGGTTAAGTCCTCTAAAAGAGTTTTTTTTCCTGTAATTGTGATCGATATACGTTTACTGAGGATGTTATTGGATTGAATACCATCAATTGTTTTCCCTTCCGGGATATTAATCACTCGAATAGGGACATTACTAATTGTTTTAGTAGTCGTTAAGCTTTGATCAACAACTAGCCAAATAATGATAGCTAGAATGAAAGAGATAACTTTTCTTGGCCAGTTAAGAATAACTAAATTTTTCACTATTTCTTTCATCGTTTAAACCAATCCAAGATATTAAAACGTTCTTTCAAAGTTTTCTGAGGAGTTGGATTAAAAATAGAGCGGATAATTCCCTTAAACCGATCAATTTTTATTCCACGAGTCATAATACCATCTCTTGCAATAGATACTTTTCCTGTTTCTTCTGAGATAACAATGATTAAAGCGTCGCTTAATTGGCTAATACCAAGTCCTGCACGATGCCTTGTTCCCATTGATTTAGCAATTTGTGGTGTATCATCTGCAAGAGGTAGTATGACAGCAGCCGCTACGATATTTGTATCTCGAACAATAATAGCTCCATCATGTAGAGGGGTAGTCGTCATAAAAATAGACTCAAATAATTCAGGAGAAAAATTGGCATTTAGCATAACTGCTTTTCTTGCATACTCATCTAAAGAATCCTCATTTTCAATTACAACAAGAGCCCCAATTCTTTTATCTGCAAGACGGTAGGTGGATTGAGCGAGTTCTTCCAAGAATTTATCAAATTCTGTAATTTCTCGGTAACGTCTTCCTTTTAAACTCAGCTTAGAGAGTGCCACACGTAGTTCTGGCTGAAAGATAATCAAAATAGCAATAACGGCAACATTTCCTACCATTAGCATAATTTTATGGAGTATTGTAAAATGAAGCCAAGAAGAAACAGCAAACATTAGCAAAAATGCAAACAAGCCCAGCACAAGATCCATTGATCTTGTATTCCAAAAAAAGGATAAAAGATAGTTAATCATCACCATGATGATCATTATTTCTAATATAGGGACTACATATTGCATCATCTACAGCAAACACTTTTCTTATGGTCTAATACTTATATATAATTTACAGAGAATTTTGCACAGATTTTTACGTATTATGAAGAAATTTGTAAACAAAATCACAAAAAAGAGTTGGATTTTCAATGATAAGCATGTGTCCACAAGAAGAGATTTTTTCTATTAATGCATTGGGAAGATGTTCATAAAGATAGATGGCGCTTTTTGGTAGTGTTAAAATATCTTCATCTCCATAGATAACAAGAGCTTTATTTTGAATTTTGTGCAGATTAATCGAGCTATTAAAATTTTTTAATGCATTGACTTGATGAATATACCCCATTGTAGACATAGGGTGTTTGTCATCAAAAAGTTTATCTGCAATCTTTGTTAGTGCTTCCTTATTTTCTAGAAAACGGCTAGAAAATAGCCATGGCAATAGTCCTTTTGTTAATAATTCCTTATCGTGGGTCATTAATCTTAAGTAACCGGAGAAATCGGAGACTAAGTGGCATATCTGACTAAAGCTGGATGCAGTTGCAGCTAAAACGATTCTATCTACTTTATCACCATAATGAATACCAATTGTTTGAGCGATAGCACCGCCGAGTGAAAGACCAACAAGGTGGGGTTTTTCCAGGTGAAGATGTTCGATTAGCTTGATAACATCTAGCGCCATATCATCGACGGTATAAGGCTTGGCGGATATTGCAGATTGCCCCATTCCTCTATTATCAAAACAAAGCACTTGAAAATATTGTGCTAGAAAGTCTGAAATACCGTTCCAAACATGGCAATCATTAGCAAGGCCTCCAATTAAAACAACAGGCTTGCCGCTACCTTTCAATTCATAATAGAGTTCTATATTGTTAACACGGATCTTTGGCATGAGGCGTCCTTTGGCTTCTTGTTATAGATTTAAAGAGGATTTATTTTTTTGGCAAATAATACCTAAAGAAAGGTATAAAAGTATTTTTGAACGTTATTTTTTTTAAGGATAAACTATGGATCTTGTTTTTCTTTCACGATTCTTGTTTGGATTCAATATCACGGTGCACTATCTTTTCCCTCCCATGAGCATTGGTCTTGGGCTTGTTTTAGTGATTATGGAAGGAATCTATCTCAAGACTAAAAAGCCTATTTTCAAGCGATTAGTACAGTTTTGGACAAAGATTTTTTCCCTTTTTTTTGCTATGGGGGTAGCAACAGGTCTTGTACAGGTGTTTGCTTTTGGCAACAATTGGGCTCGGTTTTCTGAATTTGTAGGAGATGTGTTTGGCACTCTTTTAGCAGCAGAAGGTGTATTTGCCTTTTTTCTAGAAGCTGGATTTTTAGGAGTGATGCTCTTTGGATGGGATAGGGTAAAACCATCTGTGCATTATCTTTCTACTATTTTGGTAACAGCAGGAGCTCATTTTAGCGCTATTTGGATTGTGTTTGCAAATTCATGGATGCAAACACCAGCTGGATTTAAAGTTGTAGGAGAAGGTAGACATGCAAAAGCGGTTATTACAAATATTTGGGATGTCTATTTAAATCCCTCCTCGATCGATCGACTCACACACGTTATTTTAGGGTGCTGGATTACAGGAGCTTTCCTTTTGCTGAGCGTAGGAGCATATTACCTGCTAAGAAAGAAATTTGTAGAAGAGGGTAAGCTCTTTATAAAAATAGGCGTGCTGTTTTCTTTTGTTGTCCTTATTTTACAATTTATCTCTGCAGATGGTACTGCAAGAGGTGTTTCTGTTAATCAACCGGAAAAATTTGCAGCATTAGAAGGTGTTTATAAAACAGTGCCAAATACACCCATTACGGCATTTGGTTGGGTGGATGCAAAAAATGAACAGGTGCATGGTATAAAAATACCTGGTCTCCTTAGTTTTTTAACCTATAGAAATTTTCATGATCCAGTAAAAGGGCTAGATCAATTTCCTAAAGAAAACAGGCCAAATGTTCCTCTTGTATTTCAAACTTATCATATCATGATAGCGATGTGGAGTCTTATGATGCTTATTTCGATTGTATCTCTTATCTTATGGAAGATGAAGAAATTAGAGAAAAATCGCTTTATGCTGTGGGTCCTCATAGGGTCTGTAGCTCTGCCTTATATTGCAAATATCGCAGGATGGTATACTGCTGAATTTGGTAGACAGCCATGGCTTGTATATAACGTTTTGAAAACCGCAGATGCTGTATCTCCATCGGTAAGTAGTGGGCAAGTACTAGGATCTATTATTATGTTTGCAGTAATTTATGCGCTTTTGCTCTCATTGTTCTTTTTTCTACTTAATCGAAAAATTAAACATGGTCCAGTAGAAGATCAGGGTGATGATTTGATATTTTCAGAACCTAAACTAAAACAATCCAAAGGGAGTTAATATGACAGATTTTCTTTTGCAAACATTTTCCTATCTTGTTGTGTGTGCAGCTGTTGTTTGTTATTGTCTTTTAGATGGTTTTGACCTCGGAGTGGGAGCATTACACCTGTTTGTTAAAACAGATAAAGAGAGAAGAATCTTTTTGAATGCTATAGGGCCTCTTTGGGACGGAAATGAGGTTTGGTTTGTCATCGTTGGCGGCGCTTTATTTGTTGCCTTCCCACCAGCGTATGGCACCCTCCTCTCTGCTTTTTACACTCCAGTAATGATACTGCTAGCAGGTCTTATTTTCAGAGCAGTTGCCATTGAATTCAGATCAAAACAACCCTCGCAGCGATGGAGATTTACATGGGACGCTCTATTTAGTATCGCATCGATTGTAATTATTTTTTGTGTGGGGACTGTGCTGGGAAATCTCATTAGAGGGATAGAAATAGATCAAGATAGAATTTTTACAGGGTCATTCTGGTCCTTTTTTCATTTTTATCCTGTAATAATCGGGATCATGGCAATTGCACTATTTATGATGCATGGTCTTGTTTTTCTTCTTATGAAAACAGAGGGATCGTTACATGATAAAATCAGAACATGGATATCTCCAATTATGATCTTTTTTGCCATTACTTATATTATCGTATCTATCATGACCATGATGTATGTTCCTCATATGATAGAGAGAATGCAGGCATACCCTGTTTTATATTTAGTGCCACTACTCACTCTTGGGTTCATTGTACTAGTGCCGGTACTGGTATCTAGAAAATATGATGGCACTGCTTTCGGATTTTCCTGCGCTGCTATTATTGGGCTGTTCAGTTTATTTGGTATTGGTACATTCCCGGATATTATACGATCTATTACCAATCCAAACTTGTATAGTATTACATTTATGAATGCGTCCGCCGGTCGCATTACGCTCGAGGTGTTTTTAACTATTGTAGTAATAGGTATACCCCTTGTATTTGCCTATGGTATATGGATCTATCGTGTCTTTAGAGGAAAAGTGAAAATAGATAGTTCTAGTTATTAATCAATTAAAGCGCCTTATCTCTTAAGGCGCTTGTTTAACATTTCATACAAAAGATGTTTTTTGTATATGGTAATCATAATTAAACTAAAGGATCCATATGACCTCAATAGGTCCCTCTGCAGGAAGAAAAGATGATGTTCCACTACCATCTTTAGAGGAATTAAAACGGCATTATCAGGAAGTAGATGCCAAAATCACCCCATTTGTTCGCATAATAGGAGCCCATACGGTTACACCTCATGCCCTGGTGGAAAAATTAATAAGTTTAATTCACTCTGCTGGGGGACGATCCCCAGATATTTTAAAAGAAATAGATCTTTCGATAGGTGATTCAAGAGGGCAAGGGCAAGCTCAAGCTACCGTGAGGCTGCAAGCTCTTTATGATGTATCACAAGCGATGCAAAAGATGGCAAGTAAGGCGGAAGAACAGGGCAATAGTGAAGGTGCAAAGGATATCTTGAGACACATACCGGAGATGCCCATGCTTAGTATTTTGACGCAACTTGTAAATACACAAGATGAGGAAGGTAATACACCGCTGTTCTTAGCAGCTATTAATGGTAGAATAAAACCAGTAGGGGATTTATTAAGTATCGGAGCGAGAGTTGATATTAAAAATAAAGAAGGCGGAGAGCCCTTGCATTATGCAGTTTGTGGAGAAAAAGTAGAGAATGTATTACTGATAGTGGAATCACTTCTTGGCTCAGCAGCAAACCCTAATGCACAAAATACAATTGGCGAAACTGCATTGCATTATCTACTGGAAGATGGAGAAGAAGAAATACTTCTACCGGTATTAGAAAGATTACTTTTAGCAGGAGCTGATCTTACGATCACTACCAATGATGGAAAAAGTATATTAGACTATGCAAAAGAAAGAGGAAATGAAGCAGTAATAGCAGCAATTAAACAAAAACTTGAGATAGATTAACGTAATTTCCCCGACCATCCCAGTTTTGTTCTCAGTGTGGAAAAGAAATCTTTTTTATTAAGATTAACCAGTTTGAAATTCTTTAAACTTCGGTGGATGCACACTGTTTCATTTGTTTTTAACATCGCATGATCAACACCGTCTGTTACTACTTCCACAGGCTTATAATGGCTTAAATATTTGATTTCTATTGTTTGAGAAGAAGATAGCACAATAGGTCGGTTAGAGATCGTATGAGGGCTTATTGGTGTGATAACAATAGCTTCTAAGCTCGGTACTAAAATAGGGCCTCCAGCAGCGAGTGAATAGGCAGTAGATCCATTTGGTGTAGAAATGATAAGACCATCTGCTTGAAATGCATTGAGATAAAGACCATCTACATGAATGGATAGTTCAATTAACGAGGGATTATGGCCACGATGAATAACAATATCATTGATTGCATAGCTCTTTTCTCCTTGAGAGGTTTCACCTTCTAAAATCAGGCGGTTTTGAATGGTATATTCCCCATTAATTAGGTCAGTTAAGCTCTCTTCAATTTCTGAAAGAGGGATGTCTGCCATAAATCCAAGATGACCTAAATTGATACCTAAAATAGGCGCATGAACGTCCCCATATTGGTGAGTCCTTTTTAAGATAGCCCCATCACCCCCCATGGATATCATCAGATTAATATCACCAGGAGATATGCTAGAAAGCATTGGCTTTTTTAGCACTTTTGCAAATTCATCATCGACAACGATTTTTACCTTATGGTGATCAAAAAATGCAAGGACACGCTCGGCTAAGGCAAGGGCATCTTTATGTGTACGGCTAGGAAATAAAGCAACGATCATATTAATCCTTACTTGCAAACTCGAAAGCAGGCATTTTACTCAAGATATAATCTGTAATTGAATCGGGGTCAAGTTTTAATGCTTTTGTAATATCAGGATGACTACCATGATGGATGAATTCTTCTCCAATACCCATATGGTGGATACTGAGTCCTGGTATATTTTCTTTTATGATAAAACTATCGATAATAGAGGCTAGTCCTGTAGAGATCACATGCTCTTCTATTGTTATCACAAAAAAATGTGTTAAAAACACTTCGCGCAATAAAGTAGCATCTAGTGGTTTGATAAATACCGGATCAATCACCGTTGCTTGAATACCATGCATAAGCAAATTTTCATGAACAGTGATAGCATCTTCTATTTTATGTCCAAGTGCAATGATAACAATATCTTTGCCTTGTTTTATTATTTCTGCCTTTCCAATTTCTCTTTTTTTGATAGGAAGATTAGGTTCTGTAGTTGCTAAATTAGGATAGCGAATAGCCCCAGGCTGTTTCCAGTCTAGAGAAGAGAGCATTAACTCTTTTAGCACATGCCCCTCTCTTGGTTGTGCAATGATCATATTTGGCATGCTATTTAAGAAACCAATATCATAGATACCATTATGTGTTGCACCATCGGGTCCTGCAATTCCAGCTCTATCTAAGGCAAATACAACAGGAATTTCTTGCAAGCAGACATCTTGGAAAACATTGTCGAGCGCTCGTTGCAAGAAAGTAGCATAGATACATGCAAAAACCTTTTGTTTACCACAAGAAGCAATCCCGCCTGCATAAGTAACTGAGTGCCCTTCTGCTATACCAACATCGATGCAACGATTCGGATATTTTTTCATAAAAGAGGTAACACAAGATCCTGCAGGCATCGCTGGAGTGATAGCTACAACATGATCATAGGTATCTGCAAGATGGAGTAAATAATTGCCAAAAATTTGTGGAAATTTGGGTGAAGTTATCCCATGTTGGATAAATTCACCTGTATCTAAATGAAAGGGCCTCACACCATGATAGGCTGTAGGTTTTTCTACAGCGATATTCATTCCCTTTCCTTTTTGGGTAATCAGATGTAATAGAGTCGGTTTTTGGATATTTTTTAAAGATTCGAATGTGTGGATTAATGCTTCTAGGTTATGACCATCGATAGGTCCTATATAGTCGAGATTAAAATTTTCAAAAAAAGAGATCTGCTTATTGGAATAACCGGTCGTTCTTAGCAATTCATTGATGGTGCCAACGCTGGGAGATATGTACATGTTGTTGTCATTTAATACGATAAGAAACTTTTTCAAGTTGGCAGGTATATTATTTAAAGCCTCTAAGGTAAGTCCGCAACTGAGCGCAGCATCTCCAATAATGGGAATCACATGATAGGTGTCGCAAGATAAATCCCTTGATTTTGCAACTCCTATTGCTAGCGAGAGGGCCGTGCCTGCATGACCTGCATAAAAATGATCATAAATAGACTCCATAGGGGAGCTAAAACCGCATAAACCATTTAATTGACGTAGTGTATGTAGAAGAGGGTCTCGACCTGTTAACATTTTATGTATATAGGTTTGATGTGAAGTGTCAAAAATAAAACGATCGATAGGGGCGTTAAATACTTTGTGCAAAGCAAGTGTAATTTCTACAATGCCCAAATTGGAGGCTAAATGCCCTCCACAAGGATTTTTTGACAGAGCCTCCAAAATCCTGGAGCGTAGCTCTTTTGCAAGAATATTCAGCTCAAAAAAGCTCAAATGTTTGATGTCGGCAGGTAGTGTTAAATTGTCTAACATGCGTTAATTTTCTATATTTCTAACGATCAATTGTTCACTTGTTGGAGAAAAGGCTTTCAGCTGTGGCTGTCCACTTTCATCCATTACTATTTCCTTATCCCTATTTTTCATTAAAACATGAATTTTCTGCTCGGCATTATTTAAATAATTAGAACATTGTTTCATGAGTGTATCTGCTTCTTCATAAAGAGCAATAGATTTTTCTAAAGAAATCGTATTGCTATTCATTAGCTCCAGAATTTCTTCTAAGCGGTGATAGGATTCTTCAAAATTAAAATTTTTCTTTGTCATGTTGCATCCTTGGGATTAACTGTAATTGCTCCATCATGAAACAAAAGGGATATATCTTTTACCTGCATCGCCTCATGACTTGACATAATAACGGAATCTGAGTTTTCCCGAAAGGGAATGCAATAGCCCTTTTGTAAAAGGTTTTTTGGATTAATGGATCCAATATGATCTCTAAGTTTCATAAGATTTTCTTTTTTTTGTTTAAACTGCTGCCCTGTAATTTGTGTTAATAATCGAGTGTTTTTACCCATGTTCTTTCGATATTCTTGGATAAGGCCAAGTGGTGTAGACTTGTGATGCAATGCTCTAAAATGTTCTATATTGAGTTTGTAGGTTTGTAATAAAGAAAGCCAGCTTGTATCAATTCCTTCTGCCATGTCATCGATTAATTGCATTTTTGGATATAATATGGCTTCAGGGGATTGCAAAAGTGGATGTTTGATAAAACGATCCAGTTTTGCTCTATGCTCCTTTAGTAAGCTGATCATATTTCTAGATAATACTTTTCTCGATTCCATGAGGTAGCCAACGAGTGTTGCGCTCTCTTTTACTACAATTTCAGCAGCAGCAGATGGTGTGGGAGCCCTTACATCTGCAACATAATCGCAGATAGTAAAATCTGTTTCATGACCGACTGCAGAAATAATGGGTATTTTTGAATGAAAAATAGCATCTGCTACGATTTTTTCATTAAAAGGCCATAGATCCTCTAATGATCCACCACCTCTGCCTACAATGATGACATCGACGTTATTTAATTGATTAAACTGATCAATTGCCATGGCAATTTCCTGTGCGGCATCGTCTCCTTGAACCTTCACAGGATTTAAAATAAGCTCAAAATTATAGGACCTGCGACTTAAAATATTTACAATATCTTGGATAACAGCGCCGGTAGGGGATGTTACCACTCCAATTTTTTTTGCAAAGGCTGGAAGGGCTTTTTTCCTTGCAGGTTCAAAATATCCTTTTTGTTTTAGCTCTTCTTTTAATAGATGTAATTTTAATAGTAAATCACCAATACCGGAAAAAATCACCTCTCTGACAATGATTTGATAAGAACCTCGTGGAGAATAAACAGATAATTCTCCTCTAACAACAATTTCATCGCCCGGTTTTAAAGGTTGTTTTAAAAATCTGCTATTACCTTTAAAAAGCACAGCGGATAATTGAGACTCTTCATCTTTTAAGCTGAAATAAATATGCCCGGAAGATTGCTCCTTTAAATTAGTCACTTCTCCCTTGACCTGGATGTCACAAAAAGTGGGTTCAAGAAAGTCTTTAAGGGTTTGATTGAGCTCGGATACTTTAAAAATTTTCATATGTTTTTTCATTAACAATAGTTTAAACAGTATAACATAACGCTTGAAAAAGTGCAGTAGATTGAGATATACTTTCAAGGAAATTTATTCAAGTAGTCTATGAGAAAACCCCCTATCTTTATTGCTAATTGGAAGATGTATAAAATTACATCGGAAGCAACCGGTTATACTACACAACTGATGCAATATGTAAAAAAACATCTTGATCACGTATATCTAGCAGTTCCTTATACAGCGCTTCATAGTTGCTCTAGTATTGCAGCAGGTTCTTTTTTGTCCATAGGAGCGCAAAATGTAGCAGAATTTGAAGAGGGTGCTTATACTGGGGAAATATCTTGTCGCATGATCAAAGATGCCGGAGCTACGTTTTGCCTCGTTGGCCACTCAGAGAGAAGAATAATCTATAAGGAAACAAATCAGCAAATCAGAGAAAAAATCCATCTTTTACTAGAAGAGGGCGTGCAACCTGTTCTCTGCGTTGGAGAGACAAAAGAAGAAAGAGAAAAACACCTAACAAAAAAAGTACTAGAGCAGCAACTTCTAGAGTGTTTAGATGGTATTTCTGGTGATGATCTTTTATCTATGATGATTGCTTATGAACCCGTATGGGCAATTGGCACTGGCGCTGTAGCAACACCATCTCTTGCAAATGAAACGCATAAGATATGTAAAGAAATACTGAAAAAAAAAGGTGGAAGCAGTGTAAAAAACATCCCTATTTTATACGGCGGATCTGTAAAAGTGGACAATGCGAAAGAATTATTAAAAGAAAAAGAAATTGATGGTCTCCTTGTTGGAGGAGCATCTTTAGACCCTGAGCAGTTTGCAAATATTATTTTAGAAGGAATGCAACTATGATGATTTTATTTTATCTCTCCATTATTTTATTTATACTTCTTTGTACTCTACTTTGTTTTGTGATCTTGATACAAGAGAGCAAAAGCATGGGACTTGGAGCGTCCTTTGGTGGAGAAGCAACATCTTTATTTGGAACATCTACAGCAGAAGTATTAAAGAAATTTACCGCCTGGGTATCTTTTATGTTTATGCTTACCTGTGTTTTATTATCTTTATGGACATCTTCGATGGGAAGATATAAAAAAGCGCAATTACAGCAAGCAATAGAGTCTGTTAAAGAATGATCAGTAAAATAAGAGAGTTTGGAGATTCTGTACTTCGTAAAAAATGTGAAGAAGTAACTGTTTTTGATGACAATCTAAAAAATGTGATACGGAATTTACTTGATACCGTGCGCTCTACCCCAACAGGAGTAGGTCTTGCTGCTCCTCAGATAGGAGTGTCTCTGCGCCTTTTTGTTATCTCTCTTTGGGAATATGATAAAGCAGGTAAAGTCCAATATGATACTCCGATTGTCTACATTAATCCAAAAATACTCTCTTATTCAGAAGAGCAGGTATATTATGATGAAGGGTGTCTTTCCATACCCGGTGTCTACCATGAAGTAGAGCGCCCAAAAGAAATAGTAATCGAAGCAAAAAATGAACAGGGCGAGGTCTTTAGACAGGATCTAACGGGCTATCATGCAAGAGTTTTTCTGCATGAGAATGACCACTTAAATGGGGTACTATTCATTGACAGACTTCCACCTAGAGCAAGAAAATCTCTTGATAGAGATCTGCAAAGGATTAAGAAAAAATGAAAAACATCACAACAGAGAAAGCGCCGAAAGCAATAGGTCCTTATTCGCAAGGGATAAAAGTTCAAAACTCTCAACTCATTTTTGTGTCAGGACAGCTGCCAATTGATCCGATAAGTGGAAAATTGCTGGATGGAAATATACAGCAACTAACAAGCCAAGTGATCAAGAATATGGTAGCTATTGTAAATGCAGGCGGTGGAAATATTTCTAGCATCGTGAGAGTAGATATCTTTCTATTAGATATGCATGATTTTAAAGAGATGAACGAAGAATATGCGCGACATTTTAAAGGTCCTAATTTCCCTGTACGTCAGACAATACAGGTAGCAGGACTTCCTTTAAATGCCAGGATAGAGATGTCTTGTGTGGCTATCATCTGATTTTTTTATTTCAGAAAAAGTCTTAAATAATCCCGCTGGGTTTCTTTTACCATACGAGCAATAAAGTAGACAAAGTCCGTATCATTAGTATGAGCTTTTTCTAACGCATCGATATAGTCTCTTCTTGTTGTGGGAGGGATGATAGCTATAGTATAATTTTCTTGTATTAAAAGTAGGTTCATTAACAGTCTGGCAACTCTACCATTGCCATCGATAAAAGGATGAATAAATACAAATTCTTTGTGAAGTAAGGCAGCAGCTTCAACAGGGTGTCTTTTTTCTCGAATTTTTTCCATATGAGAGATTAATTGTTCCATCAAAGCTGATAAATCTTCCGGTTTTGGCAGTGGGTATTTAGATCCTGTAATAATAGCTTTGTTTTTTCTGTATTTTCCTGCTTGTTTTTCGTTGATATGAAAGTAAAAAAGCCTATGTAATTGTTTAATATGTTTTTCCAGGATAGTTTTATTTTTGCATAGTAGATACAAAGTATCATAGGCAGCTGCATGACCTACTGCTTCCAAATGGTCTTTAAGAGGTTTTCCTCCTATAGTGATGCCTTCTTCCAAAACAATTTTAGTTTCTGATTCAGTTAAGGAATTTCCTTCTAAAGCATTGCTGGTATAGGTAAGCCCGATCTTGTAGTATTCTTTAATCTGTTTTAGCAAATGAGAGTTAAGCGGCCTATAAGAATTAATTTCTTGTTGCAAGGCGTCAATTTCAGTGAAAATATCTTTCATATTTCTCTTCCTCATGGACTTATTTTACATGCAGGTTTTGGTCATTGTAATCTTTAACTTATTGTTATAACAGCCTTTTTTTCTTAGCTAAAATAGTTATTAGGACTTAGGAAAGAAAAAAACAAATTCCACCGATAGTAGCAACTGAAAAGAGGAGATCTTCATTATAAACATGAGTGGTTGCAACAGTAATCAAAAGAAAAACCACTCATGATGCAATACCGGTGAGTAATGAGCCTATGCTGCAGCTACATTTGCTTTTTTCCAAAATAGAGCGCAAGAGATGGCAAGCAATTTTAGGCACCGAAATGCTGTAACAAAGAAAATACCTGAGATAATTAATGCTAAGGAGCATCCAAAAGAATCCGCAATTACCCCGTAAAATCCTTGAGAATACACGGTATCTGACACTCCCATGGAAGATCCGGCTCCAAACCAGGTGGCTACAATGGTAGCATGGCAAGGTACATAGGAAGACGTCTACCGGCTATAATATAATCTTCCAACGTGTGTACATGTCTATTGCTGAGATATCCAATAACGAGCATGAGAAGAAAATAAATGCCTATTCTACTAAAAAAGATGGCCATAATTCCTCTAACCATTGCTATGGGAGGCCATTATAACAGTATTATTTTTTAAACGGTATCATAGATATACCAAACGCCACCTGATCGTCAAATACAGAGTGTTGATAGCTCACTCGTAGTCTCCAGTTGGTGGCAATCATGGTAAAGAAATCGATTTTTGTCTCTGTATAAGCAGGTTGTGGGGCGGGCCTTCCCCATCCTATGTGAGATTCTGCTCTAATAAAGGTAAAGGGGGTTAAATTAGCTTGTGCCTTTAGTAGAAACGAGGTTCTTGGATCGGCAAGCGGGGAGGTAATCTCTTGTTCAAAAGGATTGGCAACATCAACAAAAAAGTTAAAAGGATCACATTTTCTGATTTCATAGTTACTGCGATTACGAACCTCTGCAGAAAAAGCGAGCCTGTTGGAAATGGTCCATTTCCAACTCGTATTAAATTGAGCGACTTTTCCTACATTGTAATCCCATTTCAAGTTAGAGGTAAAGGACATCCTTGAGGCGTATAAAGTAGCATCTAAATAAAGAAAGGGAAATTTTTGTGGCAAGTTGGATGTGGAGAAAAAACCATAAGAATAGAGATCAACAGAAAGCAGGGGATGATACGTATTGCTTTTTTTAGGATAAAAATCGTTTTTTATTCCAACATGTAATTGATGCAAATTAGTAACGCCATCTTCGATGCTAAAAATAAAGTGATTGGATAATTGATTTGTCGTTTTGATCCAATCAAAATTAGCATAGGGAGTAATGACATGGCCAAAATCAGAGAAGTTTTTGTAAAGGGAGGAGCTTGCATCAAAACCAATTAAATAGCTAGATAGCGCCGTTGCTTCACTGTTTTGGTTATTGGTATAATAAATACCATTATAACCTACTTTGGGAGTGAGTATCATCACTTCCATATCAAGAGGACGATAGAGATATTGTGATGTTTGAAATCTTCCCGAGCGAAAGGTAGGAGGAGGAGAGACATTTACTGGCACTGTCATTTCTTCAGAGTAGTCATAATCAAGGTAAGCGATTTTGAAGAAGTTATCAAACATGATACCAGAGCCAAACATTTCAAATGGTTTCACGCCTATTCGCAGCGTTGGTATTTCTTGTTTAAAGCCTTGGAAATCATTTATCCTTGGGCGGATATATAAGTTAGTGGTAACGGATGGATCTACACGATTAATAACAAGTTCTGTTCGTTTTGCAGTAGATATTTCAAAACTATCAGATGGAAAATCATTTGGCATATAGCGATCGCTGATATAGTCATACCGCATAAAAATATCCATGCACTCATCAATTTTTTTTCCATCAGCAAGCCCCTGAAAGCGATAGCGTGTTTTATACGCATTTGGATTTGGATCTTGCACAAAGGTGTCATGAGCAATATAGCTTTTTGTAAGAATTTTCAGTTTTCTGCTCAGAGATTCATAATCTGTTTCAATGGCCCCGCCACCACCTCTTGTTACGCGGTAATCTAACCTTGTAAATAGATCAAAAGTCTCTGTTTCATAGGCGCGATATCGCATGGATAGCATAGGACCTTGGCCTGTATCCCATGTTGCAGAATAAGAAAAAGGACTATCGCTTTTCTTTTTTAGGTTGGTGGAATAGTAAGGAACATATAAAACCGGCACCGTTGATGATCGAAAGGTGATGTGTTTTGCGCTAAGCTGCATATCCCTTTGGAGTGAGAGCTCACTTGCATGAAAATCCCATTTTGTATTGCTATCATCACTTGTTGTTGCAAAAGCATTTTTTATTTGTACACTTCTGTCAGGTAGAAAAAGTAAAGTAGCTCCCCCTATAATCCAAAGGCCATCAGATGTTTTCCCTTCAATGACATAACCCTGTTTTGCAAGAAAATCATAGAAGAATTTTTTTCCA
>JACRBE010000032.1 GCA_016213235.1 Chlamydiales bacterium
TAGATGTTCCAAAGGGAGTTACCATTGCAATTGATAAAAACACAACAATTGTCATTTCGGGTGTAGATAAACAGCTAGTAGGACAATTTGCTGCAAACATTCGTGCTCTTAAATCACCAGAGCCTTACAAAGGTAAAGGCGTACGGTATGAAAATGAGTATGTAAGGAAAAAAGCAGGAAAAGCATCTAAAGGGAAATAATCAGTTATGATAAAAGATCTTATTAAAAGAAACAAAGTAAGAAAAAACAGAGTTTTTCGTGTTCGTAAGACACTAAAAGGTGATGCTAGTAAGCCAAGAATGAGTGTAACAAAAAGCAATAAACATCTTTTTGTACAGTTGATTAATGATGAAGAAGCAAAAACGATAGTAAGTCTTGGTACAGTGTCAAAAGAACTACAGGGAACAGAGTTTAATAAAAAATCAAAAGAAGCTGCAAGACACATTGGTGAGCAAATTGCACAAAGAGCAAAGGCAATGGGCGTAGACGCTGTTATATTTGATCGTGGTAGATTTAAATATCATGGTATCATTGCAGAGCTTGCAAATGCAGCCAGAAAAGCAGGATTACAATTTTAAAACGGATTAAGTTATGTCAAGTGAAAAGCAGAAGAATCGTTCAGAAACAAAATCAGATTTTGAAGAAAAAGTGCTATATATCAACCGCTGCTCTAAAACAGTAAAAGGTGGTAAAAAGTTTAGTTTTTCTGCATTAATTTTAGTCGGCGATGGAAAAGGTCAAATAGGTATTGGTTTTGCTAAAGCAAATGAAGTATCAGACGCTATTAGAAAAGCTGGTGAATCTGCAAGAAAAAATCTCTTTTCTTTTGAAATTGATGGAACAACCATACCTCATGAAATTGAAACTTCTTGGGATGGTGCAAAAGTGTTTCTAAAACCTGCTAAAGAGGGTACAGGAATCATTGCTGGTTCTAAAGTTCGCTATGTACTTGAATTTGGCGGCGTAAAAGATGTAGTAGCTAAAAGCTTGGGATGTAATAACCCAATTAATATCGTTAGAGCTACAGTGAATGCATTGAAGCAACTAAGAAATAGAAGAGAAATTTTACAAATGCGCGGAGTATAAGCAGATGACGATTCTTTCTAATTTAAAAAATACGCATCGACCATATAAAGCTAGAAAACTTCTTGGAAGAGGAGTTGGATCAAAAAAGGGTAAGACATGCGGAAAAGGTCACAAAGGGGATAAAGCACGATCTGGCTATACAAGAAGATATGGTCAAGAGGGTGGACAGTTTCCTCTTTATAGAAAGCTTCCTATTAGAGGATTTACCAACGGTAGATTTAAAATAGATGTTTTCTCTATTAATCTTGGTAGAATTGATATGGCATTTGAAGATGGAGAAACAGTTAGCTTAGCATCTTTAAAAGACAAGAAAATGGTACCATCATCTGCTAATGTAAAACTCAAAATTCTTGCTAATGGTGAATTAACGAAAAAAGTGCTTATCACAGCCAATATGTTTTCTAAAGCAGCAGTAGAAAAATTAGAGAAAAATTCTATAGAGTTTAAAAGAGTATGATCGAAAGCATAAAAAGAATTTTTTCTATCCCAGAATTGAAAGTTAAAATTCTATATACATTACTTCTTTTAGTAGTCTGCAGATTGGGTGCTTATATCACGGTTCCCGGAATAAACGCAGACGAAGTAGTCAATCTATTTAAATTTGCTACCGGTGGTAGTCAAAATTTATTCCAGTTAGTAGATATATTTTCTGGCGGTTCGTTTGCTAAAATGACCATTGTTGCATTAGGGGTAATGCCATATATCTCTGCATCTATTATTTTGCAGTTATTGATAGCGGTTGTGCCGTCCATGCAAAGAGAAATACGAGAGAATCCAGAGCTTGGAAAAAGAAAAATAGGAAAGTGGACTAGACTACTTACTCTCTGTCTTGCGATGTTTCAGTCAGGACTATATGCTAAATATGTGCTAAAGATGAATTTTTCGCATCCTGGTATCATTGTAGATCAGATATTACAATGGCATTTATTTGGATCTCCTGTTTTGTTTTATATGCTTGTAATGATTGCAATGACTACAGGGACGCTGTTTTTAATGTGGGTAGGAGAACAGATTTCTGAAAAAGGAATTGGTAATGGTATTAGCTTGATTATCGCGGTTGGAATAGTCTCTTCTCTACCTACGACGATGGGTGCAATTTTATCTTATTTAAATTTGGATTCGCAAGAAGTAGGGCAGCTTTCTTTTATATCACTAGCAATTTTGGCTGTGATATTTGTTGTGATAATTATAGGTACTATTTTAATCATCCAAGGACAAAGAAAAATACCACTTCAATATGCAAGAAGAATAGTAGGGCGCAGGGAAGTACAGGGAGGAAGTGCGCATATTCCGTTAAAGATTAATTATGCTGGGGTAATTCCCGTCATTTTTGCTTCTTCTATCTTGATGTTTCCTGCAACATTAGCTCAATTTTTAGGTAATGATAATTGGTTGACAAGTTTTGCTCATTTAATATCTCCAGGAAGCTGGTTTTATACTGTTGTGTATGTTCTTCTTATTATGTTTTTTACATACTTTTGGACAGCAACGCAATTTAATCCAGAACAAATAGCTTCAGACATGAAGAAAAATGGGGCTTTTATCCCAGGTATTAGACAGGGGAGACCAACACAAGAGTTTTTAGAGTCAACAATGAATAAAATAACATTTGCTGGGGCTATATTTCTAGCATTTATCGCTATTTTACCATCATTAGTTGGACGGTTTTTAAAGGTAGATGCTTCTATTAGCCAGTTTTTTGGAGGGACTTCACTCCTCATTTTAGTGGGAGTAGTGCTCGATACGATGAAGCAAATAGAATCGCATTTAATTTCGAAGCGTTATGATGGATTTATGACTCGTAAAAAATCGAAATTAAAAATTTAAATTACCAATTTAAGATTAGGATAGCAAAAGATTGAAACCATTTATCTTTTTTGTTATCCTAGTAAGGCAAACAGTAAAATTTAAACCGAAAAAAAAGGAAACGCAGTTATGCCACGAGTGATAGGCATCGATATTCCGGATAACAAGCGGCTCGAAATAAGCTTAACTTATATTTACGGTATAGGTCGAAATGTCGTGAAAGACATTATTAAAAAACTGAAATTAGACCCTGATATGAGAGCAAATAAGTTAACAGAGGAAGATATTTCTCGTTTAAATGCACTCCTTCAATCAGAGTATACAGTTGAGGGGGATCTGCGTCGTCAGATACAAAATAATATTAAACGTCTTATTAGCATCAATTGCTACAGAGGATCAAGACACCGATTGAAGCTACCAGTACGTGGGCAAAGAACGAGATGTAATGCTCGTACACGTAAAGGCAAGAAAAAAACTGTAGCTAATAAGAAAAAATAAAACGGGAGAATCGCTTTGGCTAAACAAGAAAGTCAAAAACAACAACAGCAACAGCAACCAGTAAAAAAAACAACGACGAAAAAAAAGAAGATTCGGTCCATACCAGTTGGCATTGTGCATGTAAGAGCAACGTTTAACAATACGATTGTTTCTATAACAGACCTTTCTGGCAATGTGATTGCGTGGGCTTCTGCTGGTAAAGTAAATTTCTCTGGTTCAAGAAAATCTTCTGCATTTGCTGCAACAGTAGCAGCTCAAGATGCTGCAAAAGTAGCAATGACATATGGCCTAAAAGAAGTGGAAATTAACTTAAAAGGACCTGGTGCTGGAAGAGAATCCGCTGTAAGAGGGATTCAAAGTTCAGGGCTGTTGATTACAGCAATTAGAGATAGAACACCTGTTCCTCATAATGGATGCAGGCCAAGAAAACGTAGAAGAGTATAAAAAAACCATAAGAACCGATTTAGGAGCTTATTTATGGCAGTAATGTATGGCAAATTTGAATTGCCAACAAAAATTAAAGTTGATGAGAGCGAGGACGCGAGTAATACATTCGCTAAGTTTATCGCTGAGCCATTAGAAAGGGGATTTGGACATACACTTGGTAATGCTTTAAGAAGAATTATGTTAGCTTCTTTGGAAGCTCCCGCAATTGTCTCAGTGAAGATAGAAGGTGTTCCTCATGAGTATATGGCAGTAGAAGGTGTTATTGAAGATGTAACGCATATTGTGCTTAATTTGAAAAATGCGCTACTGCGAAGATTACCAATGGATAATCAAGCTAATTCAAGAGCAACCAAAAAACTATCTGCAACAATAGATATAACACAAGATATTATTGATCAAAATGGCGGTCAATATGCACTTCGTTTAAAAGACATCATTAATGATTCTCTTTTTGAAGCAGTCAATGGAGACCTGGTGGTATTTACTATTACCAAGCCAATGAAAAAACGAATTGATTTGAAAGTGGCTATTGGACGAGGGTATGTGCCCTCTGAAAGACATCTATTCGAAGATAAAGTTGTTGATGAGATAATCATTGATTCTAGATTTTCTCCGGTAATAATTGTAAATTATTATGTGGAAAATACTCGTGTTGGTCGAGATACGGATTATGACCGACTAGTATTGGAAGTGACAACAGATGGAAGAATTACACCGAAAGAAGCGCTAACATTTTCGACACAAATTGGAATTATGCATTTTCAGGTGTTTGATGAGTTGAAATTCCAGTCCATTGTATTTGAAAAAGATGAGCCAGAACAAGCTAGCGATCAAGATTCTATTTTGAATAAGCTTTGCTTAAGAATCAATGAGATTGAACTATCGGTGCGTTCTACTAACTGCTTATCACAAGCAGATATTGAAACGATTGCAGAATTAGTGGTAATGCCAGAATCTGAGATGTTAAAATTCAGAAATTTTGGAAAGAAATCATTAAATGAAATTAAAGCAAAATTAGAAGAGATGGGCCTTCATCTTGGTATGGATCTTGCGAGATTTGGTATTACACAAGAGAATGTGAAAGAAAAAATACAAGAATTAATGAATGAAAAGCTAGGGAAAGAACAATGAGACATGCAAAGAGAACATGTAAACTCGGTCGTACATCTTCGCATAAAAGGTGCTTAATGGCTAATATGCTTAAATCTCTCATTGAGCATGGTCAAATAGAAACTACTATTGTGAAAGCGAAAGAGTTACGTAGATATGCTGATAAAGTGGTTACGCTTGCGAAGAAAAATACACTAGCTTCTAAGCGTGATATACAAGCAAAATTAATGGTGCGCTATAATGCTCTTACTCCAAAAGAGACAAGAGCTGCGAAGGGTGGAGACACTTCTGCATATAATGGTGATAGAAAAGTTGTGGGGATACTCGTTAATGATTTAGCGCCAAGATATACAAGTCGTGATGGTGGTTATACACGAATTATTCGTCTTAGTAATCGTGTAGGTGATGGTGCAGAAAAATGTATCATTGAATATATCAAATAAGAAAATTCTAAAAATATTCTTTTTACATCAATTGGAATGCTTTACATTACTCCTCAACTTGGATATGATCTCAAATAAGAGATCATAAGGAGGAGTAATGTCTATTCGAGTTGCAATAAACGGTTTTGGAAGAATTGGCAGAAGTGTTTTTCGATTAGCTTCTAGCATGCCGGAAATAAAGATTGTTGCCGTCAATGATTTGGTCCCCCCGGAAAATCTGGCATATTTGTTAAAATATGATTCTGTACATGGTACATTTAAAGATTCTGTTACCAGTGATGATAAAGCTATTTATATTAATGGTAAAAAAGTAGATATATATGCAGAAAAAGATCCTATTAATTTACCATGGCGAAAAGAGGGCATTGATTTTGTCATAGAATCTACTGGATTATTTACGTCTAAAGACAAAGCAGAAGCGCATTTGAAAGCTGGTGCAAGAAAAGTAATTATATCTGCTCCTGCAAAAGGGGGGGATGTGCCTACGTTTGTAATGGGGGTGAATGAAAAGAGTTATAAGCCAAAAGAGCACCACATTGTTTCTAATGCCTCTTGTACCACAAACTGTCTAGCTCCAATTACTAAATTATTGTTAGATGAATTTGGAATAGAAGAGGGGCTTATGACTACCTGTCATGCAATGACAGCTACGCAACCCACCGTAGATGGTCCTTCAAAAAAAGATTTCAGAGGCGGAAGATCTGCATGTTTAAATATTATTCCTGCGAGTACAGGGGCAGCACAGGCCGTTGCATTATGTATTCCACAAGTGAAAGGAAAATTAACAGGAATGGCTTTTCGAGTTCCTGTTGCAGATGTATCTGTTGTTGATTTAACTGTTAGGCTGACGAAATCAACAACATATGATAGAATAGCGGAGGCAATGAAAATTGCTTCTGAGGACACAATGAGTGGGATATTAGGGTACACAGAAGAGCCCGTAGTATCATCTGATTTCATTGGGTCCACTTATTCTGCAATCTTTGATAAAGAGGCAGGAATAGGGTTAACAGATAGATTTTTTAAAATTATAGCTTGGTATGATAATGAGATGGGATACTCCCATCGGGTCATAGATTTAATTAAATATATGGCAGCAAACGAAAAATAATTTTTTATAACAGCGGGATACAAACGTGAATTTTACTCGTGAACCAATAATAGAGACTATTATAACTCCGAAAGAGGGTTATAAATTAGTTTTAAGAAATACAAAGGGTGGTCATTTAGAAGAGTATTCTGTAGATGCTGTTGAAGTTGTTTCTTTTGGACAATCAATTTTTTATCGTTCTTTAGAGCGTCCTAAGGCTTTTTTATTGCCGGTTGGGGACTATGAAATACAAGAAACGAGAGAGATGCGAATCCCTTTAAAAAATGCTACACTTGAAAAAGCTGTGAAAATTCCTACAGGGGTAGAAAAATCTCAACCTTCCATGGCAGAAGAAAGCCGTGCAATGCAACAAGATAAAAAATCAGATCGTGGTAGAAAAAATAAAAAGAAAAAAGAAATAGAAACTCAAAAAGAAGAGCCATCTACAGTACCTATAACACCGCCACCGGTGCCCAAACTGATACATCCGGAAAGTGGTGGATCAAAAGAAAAAGAGGGTCCAGCTCCGTCCATTTTGACGAGGTTGTTTCCTCCTCCTACAAGTCTAATTTCTGATAGTATATCTAAATATAAGCAGGCAGAATTAGCACATGCCCAGCAACAAGTGTTGCAAGAGCATGCAGAAGAGTCTCAGACCTCTTTGGCACGAGCAAGAGATGAGCTTATTCTATCTCTTGAGGTAGCTGATGGCAAGCTAGATCATATTTGGACTGTGGAAGCAGATACAGAGCAAAGTTTAGAGGAAGGGACGCCTTATGAGGATCTTCCTCCTTTCCATTTTCATGAAGATGATGTTTTATTTTCTTTGGATGAGCAAGAAGAAGTAATGGATCAAGATGATGCATTAATGAAAGATTCTTCTCATAAAAAGGAAAAAGATTAAGAGGGCATTTGCTTTAATATCTTTTGAAGAAGAGGGATTATTTTATTGTTGCTCAATATTGATGAGAAGCGATAAAATAATCCCTTCAAATTTTGCTCGGGTGGTGGAATGGTAGACACAAAGGACTTAAAATCCTTTGGGAGCAATCCCGTGCGGGTTCGAGTCCCGCCCCGAGCATTTCACTGGACAAATTTTAAGTGCATTTGACTTAAGATTGGTAATAATCGATTGATAGGCAAAAGAAGCCCCATTTCCGAGATACACCTAAATATCCAGCTCATGTTCTTTTTTCGCGGAAGAGAAAAGTGAGTGAAATTGGGCGGGTACGAAAGAAGCTTTGTATAAATAAACATACTCATCTTTACTCAATACAATTTTAATCATTTGCTAATTCCTTAATTAATTTTTCTGCTTTTTTTTGTTGAGGTTGGATTCACTGATACAATTTGTGAAGTATTTGGATTAATAACCACTTCTGCTTTTTTACCAATAAATCGTTGACTTGGTCTTCCAAGATGATCTATTTGAATATCTTCAACCTTTAGAGGTGAAGTAAGAGTTTCATGAATAGACTCATAAGAAATTTTCTTTCAATGACTCTCTCTATCGCATGATTCGTAAATTCAAAAGTTTTTCCTGTGCTATATGCTTTGATCTATCTATGTTCTTTATGTCTAGTAAACGGTAGCAAGATCAATGACAGCGCATTTTATAACAGACTTAATGATCCATGTCTTTTTGATTTGAAGCCAACTATCAAATCACGCAATTGAAAGATGTCATTTGGATACTTCCCAATATCCGGTCTTCTTAGATCCAATATAACATAATAGCTTCAATAATTTAAGTTGTTGAATATTTCTTTTAATAGTTGCTCTACTGACATTGAGTTTATGGGCCAATTCTTCATAAGAAATTCGAATATTCTCATGTATGATGGCCAAAATCTCAATCTGCATAGAGGATATAGGGTCATTTATAGGGTCATGTCCTTTTTTTTCTATCTTTTTATCTACAGATTCTTGCATCTTTGTTCTTTCAATAATAGCGGTAAAAAGACATGCATCACGATTGTCTATAAATTGTATTTTAGACCAGTTTTGTAAAGCGCGACGAACACCAGTGCCAAGACCGCGATATGGTAGTAATCCTTTGGAAATAAAAGAAGTTAAAATAGGATTGCGTTGAATAGAATTTCCTGACTGGAT
This sequence comes from Chlamydiales bacterium, assembly GCA_016213235.1. Classification (GTDB taxonomy): domain Bacteria; phylum Chlamydiota; class Chlamydiia; order Chlamydiales; family JACRBE01; genus JACRBE01. Next base: position 8,593 of record JACRBE010000032.1, read on the forward strand.
TTTTTCATAGGTGTAAGTTACATATTGGAAAAAGAGTATGTTGATCAACATATTAATTTGTTAAAAACCAATGATGAAGCAATACAATCGATCATTGCTTCCATAAGATGACATGCAAAATCAATTTTTGGAAATAATGCAAATTTTAAAAAAACAACTTTAAACTAAAAACCATTTACTATTACTACTTTTAAGGTTACACTGTAGCTCCCTTTGTCATAGATTTTTAAAAAATACAGATATCTATGTAAAGAAAAGCTTATGTTATTGGCGTTTTTGTGGTCCACTCCAGTTCCCTTATGTTAAGTTCCTTTTGAATTAACTCTGAGCGAATTATTAATTTTTTATTTGCCTATAGACCATGCCATAGTTTCTTTGGCTGGGCAATGTAACAAGGGATTTTTTTATTATGTTATTTACAGATTTTGACTTATCGGCCGAATTAATTTCAGCAGTTACAGATCAAGGTTATCATCAACCTACTTCAATACAAGAGCAAGCAATACCCATTATTCTTGAAGGTAACGATCTACTTGCCGGTTCACAAACAGGTACTGGTAAAACAGCAGGCTTTACCCTTCCTCTTTTACAAAATTTAATGAATACAAAAAGAGAAAAAAGTCACCGAAAAATTCGCTGCCTTATCTTAGCGCCTACACGTGAACTTGCTGCACAAATTTTAGAGAGCGTAAGAAACTACGGTAAGCATTTGCCACTTAAGTCCACGGTAGTTTTTGGTGGAGTTAGTATTAATAATCAGATTGGAATTCTTCGTCATGGTGTTGATATCTTGGTTGCAACACCGGGTCGTTTACTTGATCTAGTGTCTCAAAAAGCAGTCGATCTATCTTCTGTTGAAATATTGGTGCTAGATGAAGCAGACCGTATGCTTGATATGGGATTTATTCATGATATTCGTAGAGTGTTATCGCTGTTGCCTAAAAGACGTCAAAATCTTTTATTTTCGGCAACGTTTTCTAGTGAAATCAAACAACTTGCAAGTGGTTTATTGAATGCTCCAAAAACGATTCAAATAGCACGTGATAATACAACTGCACCAAGTATAACAGAAGTAATCCACCCAGTAGATAGTAAACGCAAACGTGAATTGTTATCATTGTTGATCAAATCCAATAATATGGAACAGGTTCTAGTTTTTGCTCGCACAAAACATGGAGCCAATCGACTTGCAGGGCAATTAGAAGGCGATGGTATTAGTGCTGCTGCTATCCATGGTAATAAAAGCCAGGGAGCGCGTACAAAAGCTCTTGCCGATTTTAAAGAAGGTAACGTTAAAGTGCTTGTTGCAACGGACATTGCAGCAAGGGGTCTTGATATCGATCAACTACCTCATGTAATTAACTTTGATTTACCAAATGTTCCGGAAGACTATGTACATCGTATTGGTCGTACTGGCCGTGCAGGACACAGTGGTGAGGCAATTTCTTTAGTATGTGTTGATGAACATAAATTCCTAAATGATATCGAACGATTATTAAAGCGAAAAATTACAAAAACAGTAATTGCGGGTTTTGAGCCAGATCCATCAATCCAACCAGAGCCTATTATCAATGGTCGTTTTGGACAAAGAGAGCAGAGAAGATTTGCGCCGAGACCTACAGGAGATAAACCGAGTGGTAATCAACGCAAACCTCAGTTTAGCTCTAATCATCACAACAAATCAGCAAAGCCTACACAAAAACATAGGCCAAAGTTTAAATAATTTTGGCTTCCTGAAGAGCTTTTAGCCATAACGCTTTATTTGCTTGCATGAGCTCTTTGGTATGTGTTTGATAACTGAGCATATAGTGTTCTTCCGGATTAATGACAAATCGGGTTAATCCTGAGCAAACTGGTGTCCCACTTTTTATTGTTGACCATTCTACCACAACAGAAGAGGGAGAATTCTCAAGAAATTCCAACTCTACGGTTACTCCAAGTGTTGTTTCAAGATAGTTTTTCATGAACTGTGCATCCAAGTCTCGACTTGGTTTTTGTAGAATGGTGGTCTCATCAACATCAAGAACATCTTCCGTATCAGATGTAATACAAGACCATTGATATACTGCTGTTCCTAATAAAAACAGACTGCCTGTGCATAACGTAGCAAAAAAGGTAATAGCAAATGCCATTACCCTGTCTTCGCAAGATATTCTTGAGATAGAGTCATTTGGTGGCATTTTTTTGCCATCATTATAATAATACCATTATAAAAACGAATAAATAAAAAAGTTTTTATACTGTTTCAACAAGGAAAATTTTCTTGTCAATTCTGATACTTTATTCCAATCACCAAATAAAACAATACCGTAGTAAATAAGGTCCTGTTCTTTGGTTTCTTTTGTTTTGGTTATCTACTCAATATAGGTACCAATAGTCATGGTATTGGTAAAATCTACAAAGCGAATCCCTGATTCCTTGGCAGCCAGGCGTAATGCTCGAATCTTATTGGAGTTTGTTTTTAAGATCATAAACGGCATTTCTGAGATGTAAGGATGATAGGTATTGTCTGCATCGATATAGTTTGTAAGACGCAAAAGATCTGTATCAATATTAGACTTCTTGCGTAACTCCATTCGGCCGTTTAAGTCGCCATTTTTGGCAGATTTTTGTCCTTACTCGTTCTCTACCCTTTGGGTATGTCTTCCTTGCTCGGTACAAAAATCTGCAGAAAAATCATCGATTTCTCCAGCCA
>JACRBE010000033.1 GCA_016213235.1 Chlamydiales bacterium
CATAAGTAGTTTTAACCATTCCCGGATGAATACAAGATTGTCCAAAAAGAGCTGCTTGTTGATCTCCTGCAATACCACTGATGGGAATAGGGACAGATAAAAGCGATGTTTTTGTGCTGCCAATGACTTCGCTTGAGCTACGGACCTGCGGCAGCATCGATGCTGGAATCTCTAAAATATCTAATAGCTCTTGATCCCATTTTAATTGTTCAATATTGAAAAGTAGAGTTCTTGAAGCATTGCTTGGGTCCGTGATATGCAACTCTCCATTTGTTAATTTCCATATAATCCAAGAGTCAATCGTACCAAATGCTAACTCCCCCCGCTTTGCTCTTTCTTTTGCTCCTTTCACATGTTGTAATATCCAATGCAACTTGGTACCAGAAAAATAAGGGTCTAATAACAATCCTGTTTTTTTACGAAATACAGGTTCCAGCCCACGATTCTTCAGCTCCTGACAAAATTCTGTCGTTCTCCTATCTTGCCACACAATTGCATTGCAAATGGGGGTGCCTGTTTTTTTATCCCAAACAACAGTCGTTTCTCTCTGGTTTGTAATTCCAATAGCAGCGAGGTCCTGTGCAACCGCTCCTGCATGTGCAAGCACTCCTGTGATAACAGATGCTTGAGATGCCCAAATATCATTTGGATCATGCTCTACCCAACCAGGTTCTGGAAAAATTTGACGAAATTCTTTTTGGACAGATGCTACAATTACTCCTTGATGATCAATAAGAATTGCTCTAGAACTTGTCGTTCCTTGATCAAGCGCAAGGATATATTTCTTCATGCTGCACCTTTTTCCTTAATTTGCTTTTTCAACTGTTAATGTCAATAATTTTATTGATTTTTGCTACCTATCTATGTTTTATTGCAATCTTACTATTAACTAGGATCGACATATGTGCTCTAATGTTTTTTGGGGAGAATTAGTTGGAACAATGCTCCTTATCCTTTTAGGAAATGGTTCTGTTGCTACTGTATTGCTTGATAAATCTAAAGGACACAACTCAGGATGGATTGTTATCACTGCAGGATGGGGATTTGCTGTTGCAATCGCTGTTTATGCAACAGGATGGGCAAGCGGCGGGCATCTAAATCCTGCTGTTACCATCGGACTTACTCTTGCAAAACAAAGCTCACCATCTCTGATGCCTATCTATTTTTTAGGACAATTACTCGGCGCTATGATTGGATCAACTCTCGTATGGCTGACTTATTATCCCCATTGGAAAGAAACAACAAATCCTCATTTGAAATTTCTTTGTTTTGCAACGCAGCCTGCTATTCGCAAACCTTTCTGGAATTTAATTACAGAAATAATAGGCACCGCTGTTCTTCTCATCGGTGTACTCGGTATTTTTAATAAACATAATGGCATTGCAGATGGAGTAGGCCCCTATGCTGTTGGTATCTTAATTTTTAGCATTGGACTCTCACTTGGAGGACCTACCGGTTATGCTATTAATCCCGCCCGAGATTTTGGCCCAAGGCTGATGCATGCCATACTACCTATTGCAGGAAAAGGATTTTCTGATTGGGGATATAGCTGGATACCCATCGTTGGTCCCATTATAGGCGCTATTCTTGGAACATATATGTATCAATTATTGGTCGCTGGGCTACAACCTCTATCAACTTAATATTTAATTATCTTAATATTAATAGGTTAAAAAATACGCTGTTTTTGCTACTATGTTATTGAATAAATATCAGGAAGATTCCGAAATTGTTCTTTATAGTCTAGTCCATAACCTACCACAAATTGATCTTGTATGGTGAAAAGGAAATAGTCAGGAACATATGTCATAGAGCGATTAACATTTTTAAAAAGCAATACAAGAGATTTTATACTCTTTGGATTTTTTTTCTGTATTTGTGTAGTAATGCCCTGCATTGTAAGACCTGAATCAAAAATATCATCAATTACAAGAACGTGTTTGCCTTGAAGCTCCAGATCTTCTATACCTTGAATCACAAGCTCTCCCCTGCTGGTTCCTCGGTAGCCATAGCTGCCTGCTCTAATGTATTCAATGACAACAGGCATTTCAAGATAACGGACTAAATCCGCTGTGAGGAAAAATGATCCCTTCATCACCATGACAATGGTCAGTTTTTCTCCCTTATAAGTTTTATTAAGTGCCTTAGCAATTTCTTGTACTTTCAAGGCTATTTCTTCTTTAGAAAGAAGTAGTGTGAGATTGTCTTTACTATACATAATCTTTTCATAACAATTTCAATGATTAAATACAAAGCGATCAAATTGCCCTAAAGGCTACCACCACCTAACCTATGACCAAAGAGCCAAATCTATATAAAATAACGATTAAATTTATTGAGGCAGGAAACAAGAAAAAAGCATACCGAAGAAGAGAGATCGAGCCGGATGGGATAACAACTATTTGCTTACAATATTAGGAGCTGTAAAGTAATTTTTGTGAAAACGCCCTAGGATCTCTAAAGGAAGTCATTTCAATTAACTTTTTTCTATATTGTTTTAGATTCTAACAAATGAGTTGGAACCATATTTCCAAAAATCATAAACCAAACCTTCCTGCTTTAAAAGCTGAGCAATTGCCATTAATAATAGTATCTCAGAGTCCCCATGCTTTATATCTTGTTCCCTATAGAGAATATTAGAGATGAAAGAAACACGCTCATCTGATGCCTCATGATACAGTCGTTGCCCATCTCCTCTATCACTACTACTCTCATTGATACATCCTATCATAAACTGGATAGCTTCTCTAAAAGTAATGCTCAATGGTGTCTTTTCAGTGAAGGGTCGCTTTAGTTCGGTCCATTCCTTCATTGTTAGTCGTAA
>JACRBE010000003.1 GCA_016213235.1 Chlamydiales bacterium
TAACGCAAACCTTATCGATATTAGGGATGCTTTGTTTCATGTTTATTTTTCTATTTACTATTTTTAATTTATTTAAACTGACCAAAATCAGTTCCGGTGAATAACTTCTATCGATTTCTTGCCAGGTTTCAAATATTCTGTTAATACTTTGTCAAAGGCAATTGAATCACAAGAATCCCCACAAGTAAACAAATCTACAAAACATGCCTTATATTCAGGATAGGTATGGATACTGGCATGGCTTTCTGATAACAATAAAAGATGGGTTAGCCCTCCACCTGGGAACTCATAATTCATTTGTTGCAAAACATGCGCTCCGGAAGCAAGACAGGACTCTTCCATGATTGTTACTAATTGTTTTATGTTTGCCAGCGACTCTTCATTGCAGTCATAATAACTTGCAATCAAATGCTTTCCAGTAAATTTGTGCTCGGCAGAAAAACAAATAGAGCATAAAACCGTAAATATTAGTACCATTCTTTTTTTCATAACTCTCCCTCTAAAAAACAGAGAAATATAGTGTTTTTTTCCTAAAAATGATAGGATATTCTTATGACAAAGACAATAAATAAAAATTTATTAGTAGATGCTCTAAAGCAAGAGTTTCCCTCTTCTTCCCATTCTACCTTAAAAAAATGGATTTTAAACCGTCGTATCCTTGTAAATGGAAGGATAGTAACTAAGCCGCATTTCCCTGTTTCTCCATCCGATAAGATTAGTCTTGATGCAAAAAAAGAATCTGTTGCCTTTGGCCTAGAAATACTTTATGAAGATGCCTACTTGGTTGTGATTAACAAACCAAAAAGATTACTCAGTGTTGCTTCAAATGATAAAAACGAAGTTTCTGCTCACTCTTTACTAAAAGAGCGAGCTCTCCATCAAACTGTTTATCCTGTGCATCGTCTTGATCAAGATACTTCTGGAGTGATGGTTTTTGTATACGATGAGGTAGCAAAAGAGCACTTAAAAGAACAGTTTTTTCATCATACCATTACGCGTGAATATCTTGCGTTCGTAGAAGGATGCCCAATTCCTCTTCAAGGAAAATGGGAACACTACCTTTATGAGACAGCAACATACCACAGCAAAGTGAGCGACGCATCAACAGGGAAACTGGCCATTACCTATTATGAAGTACTATCACAGAAAAAAGACAAATCACTCATTAAATTTACCCTACATACAGGAAGAAAAAATCAAATTAGAGTCCAGGCTGCTCATGAAGGATTTCCTGTAGTTGGAGATAAAAAATATGGATCTAAGACAGAATCTCATCACCGTATGTTTTTACATGCTACTAAGCTTGGATTTACTCATCCTATTTTGAATAAAGAAATGAGCTTTGAAACCACTTATCCATGGTAAAATTATCTACCTGTTTTTATTGTTATTTTGTTAAATTAGATCAAGACTAAGCACTAGAGGATAAGTTGAAACAATTATATCGATGTCGTTGGAATCGAAAACTATTTGGAGTACTCGGCGGTCTTGGTATTTATTTTAATGTAGACCCTACCTTATTAAGAGTAATATTCATCATTCTCACTATTCCACTTGGAATATTTTTACTTCCCATAGCTTATTTAGTTGCTGCTTTTTTAATACCAGAGGGACCTAAACATTACATTCAGCCACACTGCAAACATTTATATCGCTCGATGACAGATAAAAAAGTAGCTGGGGTATGTGGTGGACTTGGTGAATTTTTTGGTATTGATCCAACTATTATTCGAGTAGCAACGATCGCTCTAATGATTATCACCATGTTTCTTCCCGTTATCTTCATTTATGTCATTTGCGCTTTAATTATACCTCTTAAGACCCACCAGTAAATAGGACTGATATGAGTAAAAAAGTGATTATTTTATTAGGACCTCCTGGTTGTGGAAAAGGAACCCAAGCCCTAGTCCTCAAAGAAAAACTCTCCATTCCCCACATCTCAACTGGAGATCTTTTCAGAGAAGAGATTAAAAAACTGTCTCCCATAGGGTTAAAAGCAAAGCAGTTTATCGATGCAGGACATCTTGTTCCAGAAGATATCGTTATTGAAATGCTTAAAGGGCGCATCCATCAACAAGATTGCAAGCAAGGCTTTATTTTAGATGGATTTCCAAGAACACTGCACCAAGCAAATGTTTTAGCTACTGTTTTAGACACATCACCCTCTGTTATCTACTTTAATTTATCAGATGATGTTATTATTGAGCGCATTACGGGACGGCTTACTTGTCCATCATGCGGCTCTATTTTCCACATTAAATTTTCTCCTCCTAAAAAACCGATGATTTGCGATAAATGCTCATCCACTCTTATTCAGCGACCTGATGATAAAGAAGAAGTAGTAAGGCAGCGATTAAAAACCTACCATGAACAAACCTCGCCCCTTATCCGACACTATCAAGACAAACATCTTTTACAAACAGTTGATTGTCATTATGCCAAAGAAAAGGTCACTGATATCATCTTGCAACTTTTGAAAATCACTTAAAAAGCTATCTCTTTTTAAATATTTGCCGCTTTGTTATGTAATAATTAAAACAAGCAAGCGGTAGCGATGGCTAAAAATCCCAACCATTTTAAACATCATCTACATGATTTTCATCAAAGCTGGGACGAGTTGTCTAAAAAGAAATCTCTTCTCAACAACCACGAATTTATGTTAAAAGTAGCCAAAGAAATTCAAATAATCCACGATGATATTATGAAAGATGACATTTCTTGCGACATCAAAGACAGCGCCCTACTTCTTGATTACATCATGGGATCTCCATGGGGAGCTCCCTTTGTTTTTGACAAACCCCTGTTAGAAGCAGCAAAGTCTTATATTGCCAGCAACGAAGAGGATTTCCCTCATTTAATGACTGAATTTCTAAACTATAAAGAAGAGATCAACAAACAATTCTTTGATGGTATTGAAGAAATCGAAGAGAGGTTGAAAAAAAATGAAAAATAAACCAGTTGCCACTCTATTTTGTGTTTTTGGACTCCTCCTTATCATAGGAGGCCTCATCGGTTATTTAAAAGCTCATAGCTATATTTCCCTTATCATGGGATCTGCGTTTGGCTTTGGCATTTTAATAGGATCTTTTCTTATTACACGAAATAACAAGATTGGCATCTATCTCGCATGTAGCCTGACACTTGTAATAGACCTCGTATTTCTTATTCGTTACTTAACTAGCACTGCACTATTTCCAGGTGCTATGTCATTTCTAGCTTCCATTGTATTAGTGAGCAGCTACTTTCTAGTGAAGAGCGAGTCTGCCTCAAAATAGGCATTCCCATTATATCTAATTAAATTGATTTTTATTCTTCTTAGCCTGGATCATGCACTGTTCTTCATCGATTGTGGAGTTTGCTTTGTTTATCTCTTTAAATCTCGACTGGGACCGATTTTCTCCTTATAACCATATGGCAATTGACACCACTGACTTATTTACTTCAACATCTCCCCGCATGGAATTAAATACCTGCACAGATGATTTATCACTTCCTAGTTTCCACTATTTACTTTCAGCACCTTACTTCCTTACACAAGCTCTTGTTGATCTTGTAACTTGTATATTACAACAAGATACCTTCGGTGGGATAGAATCTGGCATAAAATCTTGCAATATATGCATGAGCTTTGTTTACGTCGTTGACTCTCTTTTTCTATTAATAGATAACATAAACACCGGCGCTGCAGCTTGCTCTAGTCTTGCCTTTTCTACCACGTTGGGACTTGTTATCACTATCTTGGAAGGGTTGCATCAAGTTGCAAAACTGTTTTATCAAGTAGGTTTTCATGATCATTTATCTTTTAGTAGTATCCACTGGATAGACACCACGCTAAATGGATCTCCTTATAGCAAAATAGGGCATGATATATTGCAATTGCAAGCGACGCTCTATCATCATAGAGAAAAAATAGAATTAGACTTTGGAAGCAATACTTTTACAGCTATAGACTATTCTTTATACCATTTATATCTCCAAACAACACTGGAAACGCTTCCTGAAAAAACAATCACCGAACAATTCGTAGAGCTACAAACAAAAGTTAAACAAGAATTTTTATATCGGGATCTGTTTTTTTTATTTGAAAACTACTGCATCCCAACAAGTTCAAACAACAATCGATTTACATCTCTAGCATCTCGTGTAGAGCCTTGGTGTGCAAAACAAATTACCTTGGAAATCAAAGAACTGATCCAGCATTTGAGAAGTGATGATCCAAGTGAAATACGCTCCGCTATAGATCAAGGTGAAAAGCTACTGCAAAATATAGACTATCAATCCAAGAAAAAATTAATTATCCAAACCCTTGCATTTGTCGCTATTGCAATCAGCATTACCTGCATCATCGGGGTGTTCTTTCTACCACCCGTTGCAATCATTACCCTGATCGTTTTTTCTAGCGCTCTTTCTTTAGCAAGAAGTCTCATCGCCACCTGTATGCTTCCAAATGAAGGGTTTACATTCACGCCACACTCTCTGCTACCATCGTGCTTTCAAACACAAAGTCATTCTTCTAAATTCATATCACATGCTAACCTAAAGGCTTAACCAACATCACCGCTATGCGAAATATTCTTCTTGCTTCTTTTTTTTCTCTTATTTGCTACCTGTATATCGATATCTTTGTAGCTACCGCTATCTCATCCGTTAATCTTTCTGTCATTCATCCTTTCTTAAAAACCATCGAAAAAGCAGCTTCCTTTGGCTCCCTTTCCATTATTTGGGCCTTTGCCACCCTTTACTCGATTCTTTATAACAAACGGAAATGCCACCTGTTTTTAAATGGATGCCTTTCTTTCTTTTTTTCATTTTTCTTAATATACCTGTTAAAAATCATCACCGGTAGAGCAAGACCCTCCCTTTTATTAGACTCTCAACTCTATGGCTTTCAATTTTTTACATTAAGCAATCACTACTTTTCCTTTCCCTCTTCTCATGCAGCTGCCATCTTTATTATAGGCTGTAGTTTAAGTTGTTTATTTCCAAGATATAAAGGGGTGGTTTTCGCTAGTGCAATATCCATTGCTCTTTTAAGAGTTTTCACTCTTAATCATTTTCTATCCGATATTGTGATGGGCGCCACACTGGCATATGAACTAACAAATGATATGATAAAAAAAAACCGAGCAAACGCTTGGTTTGCCCGGTTTCTTATTAAGAATTAAATAGATAAACTATTTCTTAGCAGCTGATTTTCTAGATCTACGAGCTGTTTTTCTAGATCCAGCTTTTTTAGCTGATTTTCTACGAACTGCTCTTTTTCTAGCTGGTTTTGCACCTACTGCAACAGCTTTTTTAGCTGATTTTCTTCGTGCAGTTTTTCTTCGTGTTGTTTTTTTAGCAACAGCTTTTCTAGCTGTTTTTCTTCGTGCTGTTTTTCTAACTGCAGTTTTTCTTGTAGATTTTCGTGCAGTTTTTCTTCTCTTAGTAGCCATAAACCACTCCTTACCTTAGGTATTTTTAGCTAACTTTTCAGCGGTATTATTAATAACCCGCTATTTATTCCTCTAATTTCATATATAATAATTATCTAATTAAAAATAAAATGTTTTTTAATTAATTTGATTTAATTAGTTTTTTTTAATTTTAAAAAAACCGCTTTAAAAATAGTTTTGAATGCTTTTTTTTATATTTATTTTTTTTAAAAAAATTGCAAAAATAATTATTTTAAAACAACAAAAACACAAGTTGTTGTATTTCAACATGCTGTGTTTTTTTTAATTTTGCATAAACTTTTGCTGACAAAGGAGTTAGATATGTTTGTATGTTTGTTTAAAAATAATAACAATAAAATTACATTTTGTTTTTATTTTTTGTTTTTTGTTTCAAGTTTATACGCAAATGAATTTGATCTTGCTTTATATTACAGACCCAATTGTTTTTATTGCACCAAAGTGCTTGATGTTATTAAAAAGGATACGATTACTCAAATTGAGATGAAAAACATATCTACAAATCCACAATATATCACACAACTTGTCCAAGTCGGTGGCAAAAAACAAGTCCCCTGTTTAGTGATTAATGGAAAAGCAATGTATGAATCTGATACCATTATCAATTGGCTTGATAAACATAAGGATCAACTGCAATAATAAGTCATAAATTACTCTTTAGAAAAATCAAGAATTAGCGTATCTCTTTTTTGTTTAGGTATGCTGCAATATATGAGGTCTTTTTGGAACTAGATACATCCTCTTCAAGAAAACGGATTATTCCACTTTTTATGCTTGTTATGTTGAATATATCCATCATGGCAAGCCTAAGAAATCTACCCCTTGTTGCCGAATTTGGCTACGGTGCTTTATTTTATTTTTTTATGGCAGGAATCTTTTTTCTTATTCCTTGCGCATTAGTCTCTGCAGAACTCGCAACCGGCTGGCCAAAATCTGGTGGAGTTTACATATGGGTAAGAGAAGCTTTTGGTGATAATTGGGGGTTTTTTGCCATATGGATGCAATGGGTACACAATGTTACATGGTACCCTGCTATTCTATCTTTTGTCGCCACTACCTTAGCTTTTATTATTGATGTCAATCTGATGAACAACCCTTTTTACATCCTATCTGTCATTTTAATCTCTTTTTGGGGTATGACCTGGTTGAATTATAAAGGGATTAAAATTTCAGCATTATTTAGCACTTTTGGAGTCATATCTGGCACTATCATTCCAGGCTTATTTATTATTTTACTTGGAGTGGTTTGGGTAACTAGTGGAAATCCAACACAAATTCATTTTAATTGGGAAAGTCTTATTCCACATGTAAACGGAATCAAAGATCTAGTCTTTCTCTCTGGCATGTTTTTAGCTTTTGCAGGACTTGAAGTGTCGGCCGGTTATGCAGGAGAAGTGAAAAATCCACAAAAAAACTTCCCTCTTTCTATTATTTTAGCAGGACTTGCTGTCTTTTTTCTATTCATGCTCGGATCGCTGTCCATTGGCGTCATTATACCAAAAGAAAAACTATCGCTCGTAGCAGGATTAATGGAAGCTTTTCGCGCATTTTTAGATTATTATCACCTAGCATGGTTAATTAAACTATTAGGAGCCCTTTTAGTCATTGGAGCTATAGCGGAGGTAAACTCATGGATTATCGGCCCTGTAAAAGCATTATATACTACAACAGAACATGGCAATCTCCCCCCTATTTTCCAAAAACAAAACAAACATGGTATGCCGACTAACCTGCTTTTATTCCAAGCAATCGTGGTAACAATTGTTTCTTGCATATTCCCTTTTATGCCAAGCATTAGCAGCTCTTATTGGTTACTTACTGCCGTAAGCATTCAAATCTACCTAGTCATGTATATACTGATGTTTGCTGCTGCCATTCGTTTACGATATACAAGGCCCCATGTTCCAAGAGCATATAAAATACCCCATCCTCATAAAGGTATGTGGGTCGTAGCATTTGTGGGAATGATATCATCTACCTTTGCTTTCCTTATCTCTTTTATTCCTCCAGCGCAGCTTAAAATTACCAACTTTTGGTTATATGAGTTTTTTATTATTATTGTGTTTGTAGCGATGTCTTTAATACCACTTATAATCCATCGATATAAACGCCCTAATTGGGATCCAACACACGAAGCACATTACTTAAAAAAATGATAAAACCACTAGCAGATGAATTACGACCCTCTTGTATAGAGGATGTGATAGGTCAAGAACATTTGATTGGTAAAAATGGGGTGATTTCAAAGCTTATTAAAGCTAAAAAACCCACCTCTTTTTTACTTTGGGGACCTCCTGGTTGTGGTAAAACAACCATTGGACGCCTTTATGCAAAAGCCTTTGATGCACAATTTTTCAGTTTTAGTGCTGTTTTTGGATCTATTCAGGATTTAAAACAACAGATCAAAGAGTTTAAATCGCATCCCCTATTTTCCCAATATCTCGTTGTGTTTGTAGATGAAATCCATCGTTTTAACAAAGCACAACAAGATGCATTTTTGCCCTATGTTGAAGATGGTACTATTATTTTAATTGCCGCAACAACCGAAAACCCCTCCTTTGCTTTAAATGCCGCGCTGTTATCAAGATTAAATGTTTTTCAGCTAAATCCTCTTGGAGAAACCGACTTAGTATCTATTTTGCATAAATTTGAAGAAAAAAAAAGGGTAACACTATCACAAGATGCAAAAATGCATTTATGTAAAATAGCTGGTGGCGATGCCAGATATTTATTAAATACAATCGATCAGCTCTATAGCACTCTTCATAAAAGTCAGATTGAGCTAAAAGATATTGAATCGGTAACTTATCGTCTGCCAAACTATGATAAAAATGGAGAAAATCACTATAGGCTTATTTCATCGCTTCATAAAGCAGTGCGAGGCTCTGATCCAGATGCTGCTATCTATTGGCTGAGCAGGATGCTAATTGCTGGTGAGGATCGAAATTTTATCGCAAGGAGACTCATTCGCATGGCAAGCGAGGATATTGGTCTTGCAGATCCAAATGCCATTTCTATTGCCCTTTCTTGCGCTAAATCATACGAAATGGTCGGATCCCCGGAAGGAGAGTTATTTTTAGCTGAGGCTACGATTTATCTTGCCTTAGCTCCAAAAAGCAACTCTTGTTATATCGCCTATAAAAAAGCGCAAGCAAAGGCTACTGAAACATCCCATTTACCGCCCCCTAAACATATTGTTAATGCCCCTTCCTCTTTAATGAAAGATTTAGAATATGGGAAAGATTATCAATATGATCACGATTATCCGTACGCCTTTTCCGGGCAAGATTACCTTCCTGATGAACTCGAACGAGAATCCTTCTTCACACCTGTAGAGCGCGGTTTTGAACGAGAGCTACAAAAGAGGATGTCTTTTTTCTTTGAACTAAAGAAAAAATTAGGCAATAAAAAAACCCCATAAAGATGGGGTCCCAAAGGAAACAGAATGTACTCAGCTATTTTATTAAAAAGCTAACCGTACTTAAGCAAGCTTTTTATATCTGCATAGCAGATGTTACGCTGAGCGATCAATCGATGCTTTGATATAGCTCGATCCCCATTCATTATTTCCTTTATGGGAAGAAGTAATATATATTTCTTCCTAGTTTTATATTTATCATTTCTTAATATTATTTTAATATAAAAAAAACAAAAACATCTTGCAAGCGTTTTATTTCAAAACCGTTATATTCTTTACAAACACTTGAAAAAAATGTTATTTTATATTAATTTTTACTATTTTTAAATACCAAGGCGTTAACATGTCTACTACCTCTTTAAAAGTAAAGCATCTAACATCTTTAGCATTTGATTATCAACCTTATATACAAAAAATCCGTAGAGACTTACATCAAATACCAGAACTTGCTTGGGAAGAGGTAAAGACAATTCATTATCTAACTCAAGAAATCACACAATTGATAAAGGCAAACAAAAACCCTGCTACTGATTTAGCATATTCTGTGCTAGATGGCGGTATTGTAGTAAGCATCACCATCGATAACGACACTGGTAGCAATTTGTTTAGAGCAGATATTGATGGCCTGCCTATTCAAGAAGAAACAGGACATTCTTTTTCTTCTACTCATAATGGAAAAATGCATGCTTGCGGCCACGACTGTCATAGTGCGATGCTCCTTGGTTTTTTAAAAATTATCACGGATGGCGCTTTTACACCATCGATCAATCTCAAGTTAGTATGGCAGAGAGCAGAAGAGCGCTCTGATCTGTTTTCAGGAGTACAGTCCCTTATCCAAGAAGGCGTTTTACAAGGGGTGGACAAGGTTTATGCTTTACACATTAATTCTTTACTCAGTCATGGTACTTTTTTTTCTAAGCCCGGCCTTTACTTTAGCAATTCAGCTTATTTTAATATAACCATTCGCTGCCTTGGCGGACATGTTATGAATCCTCATAAAGGAACAAACAGTATTGAAATTGCAATGGATATCCATCTTGCCCTACGTGGTTTAAATGGAAGAATTTTAAATCCAAATGAGTCTGTTGTATTTTTACCTACTCTTTCTATAGCTGGCAGCGCTCGCAACGTAATACCAAATGAAGTAATGATCACCTATTGTTTAAGAAACTTTTTAAATCAAAAAACACTTCATTATTTCATAGAGACCCTTAAGAAAAAAGTAGAGCATATTGTAGCACAGCACAGTGCCACGCTTTCTTCTTTTGAGTTTTTACCAGGCTATCCTATGTTAAAAAATAATGAAGCGGAATATGAAAAAACACGCAATCTTTTACAACACCATGGTTTTAAAACGATGCTTGATAACCTGCAATTTGCAGGAGAAGACTTCTCTTTTATGTTAAATGAAAGACCCGGATGTTATTGGATAATGGGAGCTAGGAATTCAACACCTTACAACCACCACTGCGCAAAATTTAACCCCGATGATTCTCTATTATATAAAGGATCGGCTTTTTGGCTTGCGCTAAGCAACAACATTCCTATTTAAGATAAGGAAACTTATCGTCTTGTTTTAGGTACAGATCATGATTAAAATTAGATACCACCCAATTGTATTCATCTTGTAAGGGCTGCATGTCCTTATGATTAGAATAATAATCGATTTGATGCGTTAGCCATTTTAACTGATCTAAAAGCTTTTCTCTTGTCTTAGCATCATTTACTTTATTATAAAGATAGTAGTTTAATTCATTTCTCTTTTTTTTTAATTCTATAATATAGGTTGAGTTTTCTTTCATTCCGAACCTCTTTAATTAACATTAAACAATAACCAATAAATAATAACTAAGCGCAAATAAATCAATTAATTTTTAATAAAACAATTATTGTTAAAAAAAACACTCAACCTCTCTTTTGTTTTGCATTTTTTTACCCTGACTTGTTACTATTTTTTTTCTTAATGAGATTTAAAAAAAAGCACCTTGCATTGATGATAAAAAAACCGATTAACATCCTTATTTTCTTCCTCCTGATTGGTTGTACCATCAAACAGCCGACTAAATCGGATATTACAAGCTTCTCTGCAGATAAAGAAAAATTACTATTGTTGAATGACCTCCATTTTAGATGGCACCTACAATCTGATGGTGGGTTATACACCATTCATCAATCGGTAAATCAATATGTAGAAAAAGTTGGTAACAGGCTTGCTAAACTCTCGGAAGTGCCTCATGCTGCATATGAATTTCGCATCATTCGAAACAGACTGCCCCATGCCATCTCTTTTCTTGATGGTAAAATTGCTATCAACACCGGCATTTTATTTCTTATTGAAAACGAGGCTGAACTTGCTGCATTAATTGCTCAAAACATTGCTTGCAGTAAGTATTTATACGATAGATTGGATCCATATCATCCTAATTTGTTTGCAGAAAACGAGCAGAATCTTAAGCTTCATTTTTTAAACGATTTTACTTATTCGCCCTTTCCTTTAGATACGGAATTAGAGCTAGACAACTATGCTATCCATATTCTTATTCAAGCAGGATACGACCCTTCCGCACTACTAACTCTACACAATAAACTAGCTAAAGCAGCTAATGATTTCGGACCACATAAAGGACTATCCATCCACCCCTTTTCTAAAATGCGGATTATCCACACAGAAGAACTACTCCAACATCATGAAAAAGGTGGTTATTTAGGAGAAAATGCTTATCAACATGCTATTGTGCCTTTAAAAAAATTGGAAAAAGCAGTTGTTCTTTATCAACAAGGATCTCAATCTCTGCTAGAAAAAAAAGGACAACAAGCTCTTGATTTTGCAAATGCGGCGGTTGCCATTGAATCTCATGAACCAAAATTTCAGCTGTTAAGAGCGAAAGCATTAAGACTGTGCAATAAAACAGATGAGGCGCTAAAAGCATTCAATTTATCCCTACAATTAGATTCCAATTACTATGAAACCTATTTAGAAAGAGGAAAACTATTTTATCAAATCGATGATTATGACGAAGCAATTGCTGATTTCAATCACTGTTTAACATTAGTACCATCTAGCAGCGCCCATTATTATCTGGCAAAAATCTATGAAAAATTGGGAAAATTAGACAAAGCCATTTTCTATTATACAGAAATAGCAAACACCAATACAGCCTATGGCTGCCAAGCAAATAAAGCGCTAAGAGCAATTGCCCAAGAAAAATTGTCTACTTTGCAGCAATGATTTCCTGTACATAGATATCTGAAGCGCCCCATAAAAACTGTCCTTCTATCTGATGTATTATCTTGATATTGTCTTCTAAAAAAAGAGAGAATCCCACTGTTAAGATTTTTGTCCCCTCCTTGCATAAAGAGATGATCTGCGACAGTTTTTTTATCTCTTCTTCTTCCAAGAAGAAATTACAAAGATAAATAATAGACCCATTTAATTTATCTATTTCTAGATAATTTTGATGAATTACTTCTATATCAATAAGATGGAATTGCTCTTTGATTTTTTTCATTTTCTTGCAAAAAACATCGTTGTTTTCTATTGCACTTACCTTGGCTCCTGAAAACAGATGGATAAAAAAAGAAACTCTTCCGGATCCTGCTCCTAAATCAATAAAATGATCATCTTGTTTTATATTACATAGCTTTAAAAGCTGAAATGCAGTCTTAAGCGGCGTTTCTCCATAGGTGTAAATCTCCTTTGATCCACTATGTTTTAAAAACTCTTTAGAAATGCGGTAAGGATTTTTGAAAAGATAATCTAAAAAAAGAACGATATCGACCTTTCTAAAGGTCTTATTTCCATAAAAATAGAAAATATCAACACTATAAAAATAACACTCTAATAAAAATCGTTTAATTGCAAAGAGCACCATACTCTTGTAGTTATAGACAAAACAGGTGTTTTTTACCAATTAATAGCTTGACCAGGATCTATTACCCGAAAGCACCTTGGATTGATGTTTTCTTCTTTTAATGACAAATAAAGATCATAAGGAGGTTGCATCATTCCTTCACTAGACAACTTAAATGTTTTCCAATGCATCCCTACACTTAGCTTTGATTTGACTTCCTGGTGTATTTTTACCGCTTTTTCCGGATCAATATGTACAGGAGCCATAAACTCATGGGGGACATATGTTCCAATGGGAATTAAACTAAGATCGATTTGTGGAAAATGCTCTCCTATCGTTTTGAAATCATAGTCGTTATATCCAGTATCTCCAACGAAATACAAATATTTCACTTTTCTATCTTTTTTAAACTTTACGACATAGCTACACCACAGTGTGTTATTAGAATGCCAAAACAGTCTACCGGAAAAATGTTGGCATGGCACTGCGGTTATCACTAGCTCTAGATTCCCCACTTCAAAGGAAAATAAAGACTCTTGCCACCACGCATGCTCTGCTACGTTGGAAATCCCCCTTTTTAAAAACCAGGGTTTTAATCCTTTAGGCACAATCCATCGAATGCTTGGGAACCTTTCATGCAGTTTATCTACGCTCTTTTTATCTAAATGGTCGTAATGATCGTGGCTGACAAGTACCATATGAATTTCAGGCAAATCCTCTATTTTTATCGCTGGTGCATGCATTCTTTTGGGACCTATAAATGGGACAGGTGAACACCTGTTGCTCCAAATAGGATCGGTAAGAATATTCATCCCATAAACAGATATTAAAAAAGTGGAATGATTAATCCAAACTACTTGTGGTTTAGATGGATCTATTTCCTCCTTCTGATTTGGGTATTCAAAGGATTTTGGCGATTGTGGTGGCGGCAGAGCATCTTGAAACACTCCTAGTTGCCATTTAACAATATCTACTACCCGTTTTTTTATATTATTAGTATGGGGATTGTTGTAACTTTTCTTCTTCATGATTATCTTTTTATTAAAAATGTTATAACTTTATTATTAAAACATAATATTTTATTTAACAATTCTAATTAAAAATAATCAATCTAAGAGGTTGAATATAACCAAAATAAAAAAAAGAAAAAAAGATAATTACGTTATTTCACTAAAAACTCAAACTGATTGGGGATGAGTCTGTTAGACTCTCCTCTCCGCAAAACTGAATAGGGCCTGGAAACTGATAATTATCTTCCACTACCCACACCGCTTTCCTTGATTCAAAAAACTTAAATGGCTTACCATTTAAATCAACTAAGGCTTTTTGTATCACAGCTTTAGTTTTTCCTTTTCTAGACTCCATGGTGAGCAGTGAAGTGATCGGAATGCCATAAGGCCTGCTTTTTTCTATAGAAGATGAAAGCCCTTTTATTGCCACCATATACCCACTACATTTATTTGCGATTAAAATGGAAGCTGCTCTACCTAAAGAATAGCAGTAGTTAGCATCAAAGTTAGATGGCAGGCCACTACGCCCCTCATATCCAAAAAAGTGAGCAATAGGGTTAAATTTTCCAAGATATCGACCCGACTGCTTTCGTTTTTCCAGTTCTGTTTCCGTAAGAGAAATAAGTAGTTTTTCCGTTTGGATATGAGACACTTGTACATTTCCATGGGGATCGCGATCCAAGATGAGTTGCTGTTTTATTTCATCCGGGAATGAATCATAAATAGACCGTAAAGAGGGTGTAAGAGCTTTGGCTTGAAAGGGATTACCTGTTGCAAGCATGTTATTCAGTTCTTTGATAAGCTGTTTAATTTCCGGCACCTCCTCAATGAGCCCTTCTGGTATGAGGACAATACCATAATCCTTGCCAGCTTTGCTTCTTTGCTCAATCATATCACAAAGCTCATGAATGAGCGTAGAGAGTGATATCTGTTTTTCACCTACCTCTTCACTAATAAACGTATAATTGGGATGAGTGTATAAAGCGCACTCTAGCGCAATATGAGATGCGCTCCTTCCCATCAACTTAATAAAATGATAGTACTTCTTTGCAGAGAGAGCATCCTTTGCAATATTTCCAATCATTTCACTATAAATTTTTGTAGCTGTATCAAAACCAAAGGAAATATCTACATAATCATTTTTCAAATCCCCATCGATTGTTTTAGGCACACCTACAACCGTTGTTTTTACCCCATGCTCTATAAAATATTCGGCAAGAACAGCTGCATTGGTATTCGAATCGTCACCACCAATGATAACAAGACCATCTAGGTGAAGAGAGGTGATAACGTTTGCTGATTGTTCCAGTTGCTCTATGGTCTCTATCTTTGTACGGCCAGATCCAATCATATCAAAGCCACCTTGATTTCTAAACAGGTCAATCTCTTTCCTATCTAACTGTTTATACTTTCCATCAACAATACCACTAGGACCTCCTAAAAATCCTATCAAAACTGATTGCTCGTGCATTTGGGTGATCGCATCATAAAGACCGCTAATGACATTATGACCGCCTGCTGCCTGACCACCAGAGAATACAACACCAACTTTTAAAGCAGAAAAGGATTGCTTACTACTACTTGTAAACTCTAGTATTTCACTTCCAAATAAGGATAAAAACTGCTTTTTGATCTCTTCTTGATGCGATAAAGAGGTGGTTTTTTCTTTTTTAAGCAGTGTTACTGTTTGTAAATCTTTCAAACAAGAGGGTATTTTAGGGACGTGTTTTCTTCTTAGTTCGCAAAGGTTCATACACTACCTCATTAACATTCAGGGATATTTACAGGCACGTTTGTAGCAAGACCTCCAACGGACGTCTCTTTATATTTGCTATGCATATCTTCGCCGATCTCTCGCATCGCTTTAACGACCTGATCAAGTCTCACTTTATGTTCCCCTTTTCCTTTTAATGCAAGCCGGGAAGCATTAATTGCTTTAATGGCACCCATGGTGTTTCTTTCAATACATGGAATTTGTACGAGTCCCCCAATTGGATCACAGGTGAGACCAAGATGGTGTTCCATTGCTATTTCTGCTGCATTTTCCACTTGTGAATTACTACCACCTAGCGCTGCTGTCAGCCCTGCCGCCGCCATCGAGGCCGCGACACCAACTTCTCCCTGACATCCCATTTCTGCTGCAGATAAGGAGGCTCCAAATTTATATATCGTCCCAATTGCAGATGCCGTTAAAAAAAACTTTATCAAACCATCTTCTGAATAACTAGGAACAAATTGTTCATAATAATGCAGTACTGCCGGAATCACACCTGCCGCGCCATTTGTTGGCGCTGTGACCACTTTCCCTCCCCCTGCGTTTTCTTCGTTTACAGCAAGAGCGTAAAGCGACACCCAATCTAGAACTTCTGCGATGTCTTTGTCTTTTCTTTTCTGAGCCTCTTTTATGTCTTTTAAGAGTCCGGGAGCCCTTCTGACAACCTCTAACCCACCTGGCAAAATCCCTTCTGTGGCAACACCTCTTTTTACACAGTTTTTCATCACTTCCCAAATATTCAAAATGCCCTTTCGAATGTTTTTCTCTACATCCAGACTAAGCTCATTTCTCATAACAATTTCAGATATGGTAGCATTTTCTTTGATGCAGTGTTTTTCTAATTCTTCATAGGTATAAAAAAGAAATGGAAATACAAAATCGGCCGAGACAGTGTTCTCTTTTCGTTTTAATTCTGCCTGGTTATTAATGAATCCACCGCCAACAGAATAGTAGACTTCTTTATCTAACACTTTTCCTTTTGTATCTTTAGCAATAAATCGCATGGCATTAGAATGAAAAGGCAACCTCTTTCCCTTATGAAAAATAAGGTCTTTTTCCGGATTAAAGTTAATCCATTTTTCTTTAGATAAGTGGAGTTTACACTCTTTATAGATCTGCTCTGTTTGCGGATCGATGACATTTGGATCAATATCTTCCGGGGTCTCCCCCATAAAACCCATCAATAAAGCTTTATGTGTACCATGTCCAATACCCGTCATGGCTAAAGAGCCAAAAAGCTCTATGGTTAATTTGTCTACCTGCATCAGTACATTTTTACTACATAGGCGCATTAAAAACTCTCTTGCAGCTCGCATAGGCCCTACTGTATGAGAACTGGAAGGACCAACACCGATAGAAAACAAATCAAAAATGCTAACCTGCATAAAAATACACCCTTTAAAGAAATAAAGGATTGTATATAAAACAATCCTATGTTCGCAATAGCACATTGGTATTTTAATAGAAATTCTTTACAATTTTGATTTCGCAAAAGACAAAAAGGTGTTTCCAGTAACGTATCGCTGATTGCTTAAACGGCTTAAAGGTTATTCTATACACAAACCATTACGCAGTTTTTTCGGTTAAAAAATCTGCAATATCCTGGAGCTTTTGCCTACGTCCTATTATAGCTTCTACTACCAAGTCACGACCCTCGTCAGTGATAGGTCCATGTATAAGCAATTCTTTTATAATATCAAGATCTCCCCATATAACTCCGAGATGTACTGCTCTACCACGATCTTCCTTATAGATAGGTCCATTTGCAAGCAATACTCCTACAATCTCAAAGTGGCCCCTATTCATTGCGTCAGTTACTGATAAGCCGCGACTGCTTTCAGAAATCTCACCATCTGCCCGCGATCTCCATCCTTATCGACCAGGTGCACCTCGTTTTTTTTAATCCTTGTTGCACCTCAGTTTTGAATTGGCGTGTGTTTTTCCATTCGCCATTTAAACGCTCTAAAATATCATTAAGACCATACCGTGTTGCCCACCTTACTATCAAATCACGATCTTCGTCTGAAATATCACCATTCGCAAGCTCTGAAATATCACCATTCGCAAGCAATGCTTTTCCAATATTACGCCACCCTAGTGCCTGATTTAGTAGTGATGATGATTGCTGAGTATAATAACTGTCCGCTATAGTCAACAGATACTCATATCGCCTCCATGCCGAACTAGCCCAACTTTCTAGTAATACTGCTACAATATCGCTATGACCTTCACGTGCTGCATTTTCTATTGCCAAATCACAGTCGCTATCTGAAAACTCTCCTTTTGCGAGCAATGTCGTTACCTTATCAAGGTGACCATCTCTTGTTGCATCTAATAAAGCATCGACATTGTCATGGTCTTCAGAAAGATTTGCTTTTACTATAGGAGGAGGAATATTTGTCATATTCCTGTTTGCAAGTAATGTTGGTACGATAGTCTCACGTTTATAAACTGATGCAATGAATATTGCAAAATCACGATCTTCATCTGAAATATCACCACTTGCAAGTAATACTTCTAGAACATCAAGTCGTTCACGTCCTGCTGCATTTATTACTGCTGTACCACGATCTTCATCTGAAATATCACCACTTGCAAATAATGCTTCTACAATCTTCAGATGCCCTTTCTCTGCTGCATATATTGCTGCTCTACCACGAGCTTCATCTGAAATATCACCACTTGCAAGTAATGCTTCTAGAGCATCAAGTCGTCCATCTATTGCTGCACGTATTGCTGCTATACCACGGGCCGTTTGTGAAAGGCTCGTATTTCCAAGCAATCTTATTACTACATCAAGAGGTTCCTTCCTTAGTGCATACCCTACTATGTCGCCACGATCTTCCTCAGAAATGCTTCCATTTGCACTCAATACTTCTACAATCTCAAGATGCCCTTTCTCTGCTGCATATCTTGCTGCTCTACCACGAGCTTCATCTGAAATATTACCACTTGCAAGTAATGCTTCTAGAGCATCAAGTCGTCCATCTATTGCTGCACGTATTGCTGCTATACCACGGGCCGTTTGTGAAAGGCTCGTATTTCCAAGCAATCTTATTACTCCATCAAGAGGTTCCTTCCTTAGTGCATACCCTACTATAAAGCCACGATCTTCCTCAGAAATGCTTCCATTTGCACACAATACTTCTACAATCTTAAGACGCCCTCCCTTTGCTGCCTCTATTGCTGCACTACCACGATCTTTATCTGAAATATCACCACTTGCGAGTAATGCTTCTAAAATATCAAGATGCCCGTTTTTGGCAGCATTTTCTAAAGCTATCAACTTTGATCTAGAAAGACTCTGCTTTGCTACACGCGGTGGGGAATCTGTTTGACTCACCTTTACCCCTCCCACTGCTTTATGTGGTATTCCAACAGGAGTAGCAGGTATTTCAAAATCATACATTGATCTTAATGTAACTTTTGCTACAAACACAATGAGTGGGATAATTACAGTTAAATAAGAAACAACCTTGATTACTGTCTCCATCATCGAAACTGTTTCATCATCGAATTGTACAGGGTAGTATCCTTGTGGATCGATATTATTGATAACCTCTGCTTTTTTTCCACCAAGGTAAAAGTAATCATCCGCTACTTCTAATAAAGAGTCGCCAATATGCTGCTTATATGACCCGAAATCTATCGGGGTACAAAAATTAATCGTTTGCATGGTTTTGTCCTACATAATTCTGATAAAACGCCAAATATAACAAAAAAAACAAACCAATATCCACATTAAATTATTTTTTACACTCTTGATTTTGTTTTTTATTAATAATAAAACTTTTAATAAAAAATTTAACAATAGACCTGCTAAAAACTTTAAACTTGGTTTGCTTACCAGTTTTATTGAGGAGAAAAATGGTTTATCTTGCTTTTTCCGTTTTGAGGATCTAAAATCGTCCAAATAATCAGGAGTTTTTTGATGCCAAAATACATTTTCATGACCGGTGGCGTAGTATCATCTTTAGGAAAAGGACTTACATTTTCTTCCATTGCAGCCTCGCTTGAAGGAAAAGGGTTAAAAGTAGCTATGCTGAAGCTAGATCCTTATTTGAATGTAGACCCAGGTACCATGAACCCCTTTGAGCATGGAGAGGTATATGTTACCGATGATGGAGCAGAGACTGATCTTGATTTGGGTCATTATTACCGTTTTACTCATTCGCCCCTATCTAAATATTCCAATGCAACATCCGGGCAAATCTATGATACGGTAATACGTTATGAAAGACGGG
This sequence comes from Chlamydiales bacterium, assembly GCA_016213235.1. Taxonomy (GTDB): domain Bacteria; phylum Chlamydiota; class Chlamydiia; order Chlamydiales; family JACRBE01; genus JACRBE01. The sequence continues at coordinate 19,751 of JACRBE010000003.1, forward strand.
GAGATTATCTTGGAAAAACCGTACAGGTGATACCACATGTAACCGATGAGATCAAAGCGCGTATTTTGCAGTGTGAATCCCAGGTAAAAGATGTCGATGTTGTATGTGTAGAAATCGGCGGGACGGTTGGAGATATTGAGTCGCTTCCTTTTATGGAAGCAATCAGACAATTTAGACTGGAGCGGCCAAAAAACTGTTTGAATATCCACTTGACCTATGTTCCCTATATTCCGGCAGCGGGCGAGGTAAAAACAAAACCCACACAACACTCCGTTGGAGATCTTAGGGAGATCGGAATCATACCCGATATTATCCTTTGTAGATGTGAAAACAAACTCGAAGAATCCATCAAAGAAAAAATCAGTTTGTTTTGTAGCGTTCCCAAAGAATATGTGATCGATGTTCCTGATGCAAAAAACACCATTTATGAAATACCTCTTTATCTTGTAGAGCAACATCTAGACACTCATATTTGCAGTATACTGAACCTGCCTCAACATCGCTCGATGATGAAAGAGTGGGAGAAAATCATTGCCAAAGTAAAAGGGGCAGAAAAAGATATTACCATTGGTATCGTGGGGAAATATTTATCACATAAAGATGCTTATAAATCTGTTTTTGAGTCGCTAACCCATGCAGCCATTGAACTGGATCGAAAAATCAAGTTTCAATGTTTTGAATCGGATAAAATCCAACATTATAAAGAACTGGAAAAGGCCCTTGCTTCTTGCGATGGAGTGTTAGTGCCCGGCGGTTTTGGAGCCAGAGGCATAGAAGGAAAAATAAAAGCTGTTGAATTTGCAAGAAAGAATAAAATTCCATTTTTAGGAATCTGCTATGGACTTCAGTGTTCTGTAATAGAACTAGCCAGAAATGCAGCCGGATTAAAGA
>JACRBE010000034.1 GCA_016213235.1 Chlamydiales bacterium
ATGAAGTTAGCATAAGGAAATATAAAAAGAAAGGGTAAAAAATTAAAACCTTAGTTTCTTTGCTCACTTTGCTTTGGATTAATTTTCCCGACTTCAGACTAATTTAAAATCCCGCTGGCTTGCAGAAGCGAAAAGAGACATAAAATCTCTAAAAAGCCAATGTAGTGCCTAGCCAGAAAATAGGCCTTGATTTTTAAATATTGGGATGGTAGGATGAGAGCATGTTTGTACGAGTTAAATCAAATCCGTTAAGTCCGAGAAAATCCGTCCAGATAGTTGAATCTGTGCGAAAAAATGACAAAGTCATACAGAAAATTGTGAGGTATGTCGGAGTAGCCATGGATGAGCAGGAACTTGAGCAATTAAAGACTCTTGCCGAAATAATCAAAGTTAAGCTAGAGAGTGGATCGCAGCAAAATCTTTTTCAGCCGGAAACGCTTGTCGATCTCAACAAAAAAGCAGCGAATGCCAAGACTTCTGCGGATGAAAAATTTAAAGTAAACCTCAAAGATCTGGTTGAGGAACAAAGAATTGTGTGCGGTATACACGGTGCGTACGGAAATCTATTTGATGAGCTTGGATATGACGGTCTGTTTGATAAAAAAGAAAAAAAGGCGGCGCACTATTTCAAAAATGTCGTTATGGCCAGAATCGCAAATCCAAAAAGCAAAAGGATGAGCGTGAGGAATCTGGAAGAAGATTTTGGCGTGACACTTAATCTGGATATGGTCTATAGAATGATGGATCTCCTAACAGATGAACGAATTGAGAAAATGCAGAAACTGACTGCAGATAACACGTTGGGACTTTTGGGGCAAAAAATTGATGTGATGTTTTATGATGTCACCACAATCTATTTTGAATCATTCACTGAAGACACATTGCGAAAAAATGGTTATAGCAAAGATCTAAAATTCAATCAGCCGCAGATTTTGCTGGCTTTGCTGGTGACAAAAGAAGGGCTGCCGATAGGATATGAAATTTTCGAGGGAAACAAATACGAGGGGCACACAATGCTTCCTGTGCTTTTAAAAATTCGTAAACGTTATGAACTTGATAAAATTTTTATAGTTGGGGATTCTGGAATGATGAATAAAGACAATATTGCGGAATTGAAAAAAGAAGGATTCAAATTTATCGTTGGAGCCAGACTGAAAAATTTATCCAAAGAAATTACGGCAAAAATTCTGGACATGAATGAGTATCGCAAACCTAATGAAGCAAGTGAAATCAGTATAGCTAAATTCATGGTTGGGGATGAATTTCTTGTTGTGAGCTACAGTGAAAAAAGAGCGAAAAAAGACAGACTGGAGAGGGAAAAAGGAATAACGAAACTAAAAAAGAAACTTGAAAAACAAAAAACTATTAAATGTCATCTTAGAGACACTGGTTACAGAAAGTTTTTAAAAATCAGTGGAGAAAGCAGTATTGAATTTGACGAAGAGAAATTAAAGGCAGAAAGC
>JACRBE010000035.1 GCA_016213235.1 Chlamydiales bacterium
AATACAAACAAAAAAACTCTCCACTTCTCCAACATAAAGAATAATGGCATTTTCTATGTTTTCACAAGCAAAGGTTGCAAAGCGATAAATACTCCAAGGATGTGCTCCTACCCAATCTATATCTATATTATATTGATGAAAGTCCTCTATATACTGTTGTAAACTTTCTTTTTTACAACAAAGCAATGTGATTTTAGAAAGCTTATTTTTAACTTTTATATTAAATTGCATTTGCATTTCACTGTAATCACCAGGAAGCAAAGATTCTATTTGAAAAGGTAAAACTTTTTTTACCTCTCTTTTTCTTTTTAAAGAAAGTGTGATGTTTCGAAGAAAAACCTGCTTTGAGGGAAGAGACGATGCGATTTCTATTTTCCCCTTGGAAGAAAATAGCTCTATTTGCTCATTGATATCATCTTGTATATCTATTGTTTTTAAACAATCAACTTTATAATCGTTTTTTTCTTTAGAAATAATTACTAAAGCTATCTGTGTATTTTTTTTATTTAACGCAAGTATTTGCATAGATATCTATTCTTGGACCAAAATTAGCACATGACTTTAAACGTCACGATAACTATTCTAGTATGCAGGAAATTATTAACGAAGAAAAATAATACTAAATGCTTTATCAAATCGTCCAAGGACTTTTTTTTATATATACGTTGATGTTGCTGGCCAGGATCATTGCCTCTTGGGTTCCACAAGCTCATCAATACCGTTTTATGCATTTTCTCATGTTTTATACAGATCCGTTTCTAAACATGTTTAGAAAAATTATCCCCCCAATTGGAGGAATGCTTGATTTAAGTCCTATTTTAGCTTTTCTTTCTCTTCGTTTCTTAGAAAAATTAGTTTTATATCTTATGGTTTCTTTAGGATTATGAGCTATATTCGTCCCATTAAACTTGGCTCTCTCTCTTTATCAAAAAATATTTTTTACGCTCCTTTAGCTGGTTGCTCTGATCTACCCTTTCGTAAAATGTCTGCAAGCTACCACCCAGGCCTTATGTATTGCGAAATGGTAAAAATGGACGCACTTATTCGACACGAGCCAACAACCTATCGCCTTCTTCATTTTACAGAAGATATGCACCCCATTGGAGCGCAGCTATGTGGATCTAAACCCAGTATTGCAGGAGAGTGTGCTAAAATTGTAGAAGATCTTGGGTTTGATGTTGTCGACTTAAACTGTGGCTGCCCTGTAGACAAAATCACCAAAGATAACAGTGGTTCTGGGTTATTAAAATATCCAGAATTGATTGGAGAGATTTTATCTAACATGATCCGTGCTGTAAAAATTCCTGTAACAGTGAAAATACGAATCGGTTGGGATGAACATCATATTGTAGCCCCTTTAATTACTAAAATCGCGGAAGAAGTGGGCGCTAAAGCCATTTGCATTCACGGAAGAACACGAGAACAAGGATATAAGGGCGATGCTAACTGGGATTATATCAAAGAATGTAAAGAGATCGCAAAAGACATCATAGTTATTGGAAATGGAGATGTGTTTACAGCTGAGGCTGCCATTGCTATGTTCGAATATACAAATTGTGATGCAGTTTTAGTATCAAGAGGAACACTCGGACAACCATGGATTGTAGAAGATATTATTCGTAAAACGACTAAATCCCCTTTATTAGAAAAAGATGGACTGTTTTATAAAAAAACACTTCTGTCTCATTTATCTCATATTGAATCTTATCAAAATGGAAAAAAAGCAATTACAGATCTAAGAAGAGTTGGATGCTGGTATGTAAAAAATGAACCCAAAGCAAAAACTTTTCGTGAGCATTTAAATCAAATTAAATCTATAGAAGAAGGGAAATCACTCATAGAGAGCTATCCATGGGAATCGGCTATCGAATTATCATAAAAGGAACTGTTCAAGGTGTTTTTTTTAGAAAAAAAGCAAAAACTTGTGCTGATGAATTGCATATGAAAGGATCAATTAAAAACTTGGAAGATGGTAGAGTGGAAATCATTTTAGAAGGCTCTTCAGGCGATGTAACCCTTCTTTTACATACACTAAAAGAAAGAGCAGACTCTTATCACATCAATGATTATACAGCAGAGCCTCTGCAACTAGAGAAAACATTTCATTCTTTTGAAATTATTCGTTAGAAATTAACCTGTAAGCAAAAAGTTGCTCCATGAAGAGAGATATCTTCTGATGCATTTTCTAATCTAGAGACACCCGCATCAAAAACAACCAGCGTTTGATTTTGTCTAAACCAATATTCTCCTTCATATAACAAGCTAAAATCAACAAATTGCTTGCAGTTATTAACATATCTGCCCCAACCTATTCCAATACTATATTCTGCAACTGGAGCAACCTGATGCGATTGTGATGTTAATTTTACATGATTAGAAGGAAGAACGCTCATTCTATCCTGATATTTAACATCAAAAATACCATATTGAAATGCAAGAGCAAGATCGCCTAGGAGATTAAAACCTTCTCCTAAAAACCATTTAGCACGAGATCCAAG
>JACRBE010000036.1 GCA_016213235.1 Chlamydiales bacterium
CCAAGTTGCAATTCTATTTGGTGACCTTTTAAATTCGCACGGAAACCAACGCCAACTAGTGTTAAAGTCTTAGAGAATCCTTTTGCCACTCCATCTACTGCATTTTTAATAAGAGAAAAGTACAAACCAAGTACAGGTTTTTCTAACTTCTTTTCATCCATTGTTATATAAAGATCATTGTCCTTACGCTCCACCTGCATGCCCTCTGGAATAGTTTGAGATATTGTTCCTTTAGGACCTTTAAAAGAGATAAGACTTCCTTCCAATTGAACTTCTGTTCCTGATGGTACTTTTACAGGTCGTTTTGCTAAACGAGACATTTTCATTTATCCTTTTTTGTTACCAAATCTTACAAAGGAGCTCGCCACCAACATGAAGAGAGCGTGCTCTATCGCCTGAGACAACTCCCTTTGGCGTAGAGAGGATCGTTATTCCCAGCCCTTCCATAATTTTTGGTATTTCATGCGCTCCAACATATTTTCTTACGCCCGGTTTTGATATTCTAACGATTCCGCGAATAATCGGCTTTCTGTTTTTAGCAAACTTTAAGAAAATTCTAATTTTTCTTTTTTCTTCACTGAATATAAAATTTTCTACAAAGCCTGTTTGTTTTATCACATCGATAATGGCCAAATGCATTTTGCTCAAAGGAACGTCTACATATCGATGCCCAGCTCCACATGCATTTCGCATTCTCGTTAATAAATCAGCAATAGGATCACTAGTTGCCATTGAGTTTTCCTTTTTTTAATTATTTACCTTTCTTAAAGGGAACACCAAGTTGAGTTAATAATTCTACACACTCTTCATCACTGCGTGCCGTTGTCACAAACGTAATGTTCATACCCTGAGTTCTTTTTACTTCATCTAAGTTCAATTCAGGAAAGACTTGATGATCATCAAGCCCAAGAGAATAGTTCCCTTGGCCATCAGCACCTTGTTTAAATCCCCTGAAGTCACGAATTCTAGGGCTGACAATATTAGCAAAACGATCAACAAAATCATACATTCTTTTTCCACGAATGGTGACTTTTAAGCCAATTGCCTGTCCTTCACGAAGCTTAAAATTAGAAATCGCTTTTTTCGCTTTTGTGATAATTGGCTTTTGACCAGAAAGCATTGCAAGTTCTTTTGCGTGATCTTGCATGATGTTCTTATCTTTTGTTGCCTCTGCAACCCCCATGCTAATAACCACTTTTTTCAATTTTGGTATTAACATTGCATTTTCATAAGCAAACTTTTCGTGAAGCTTGTTTTTAATTTCGTTTTTGTATTTTTCTTGAAGTCTTGATTTGTTCATACTTTACTTCTTCACTTTCTTTATAGTTCGTAAATATTTAGTTTCCCCATTTACTACACTATGTAGTTCCTTGTCGCCATTATTATTAATAACAACACGAGTCTTCAGCGGCAATCCATCTTCATTGCAAAGAGCAACGTTTGAAATATGAATAGCTCTCTCTATTTCTAATATTTGAGACTGTGTATTTTCATCACGACGCTTTAAATGTTTCTTTCTAATATTGACGCCTTTAACAAGAATTTTATCTGCTTTTCTTGCTAAAACTGCTCCAACAGTTCCCTTATTATTGCCAGTGATTACTACCACTTTGTCGTTTTTTCTTATCCATTTACTAGTCATATTACCTCTGGAGCCAATGAACTTATTTTAATAAAACCCTTGTTTCTGACTTCTCTAGCTACAGGCCCGAATATACGAGTCCCCTTAGGGTTCATTTTTTCATCAATAATCACACAGCTATTGTCGTAAAACTTTAAGAAAGAACCATCGCTTCTGCGAATTTCTCTTTTTGTTCTTACAATAACAGCTCTTACTACTTCACCTTTTTTTACTGTTGCTTTTGGATCTGATTCTTTTACAGAACAAACAATCACATCACCAACAGTCGCATATCGTCGCTTTGAGCCTCTTAAAACTTTGAAGCAGCGGACTCTTCTTGCGCCAGTGTTATCAGCAACTTCTAAATCGGTTTCTTGTTGAATCATACCAACACACTCTTCTTGTTATTTATTTAGCTTCAGCCACTCTCCAACGCTTCAATTTTGAAAGCGGGCGAGTTTCTATGATTGTTACTTGTTGCCCAATTTCTAAATTTTGCTCAGTGTGGGCATAGTAGGTTTTCCAAAGCTTAATTGTTTTATTATATCTTGAATGTTGGAGCGTTCTAGTTACTCTAACGGTAACAGTTTTATTCATCTTGTTAGAGACAACAACACCCTCTCTTACTTTTTGTTTACTATCCATTCGAAACACCTTGTTTTTCGTTTAAAACAGTCATTATACGGGCTCTATTTCTTTTTGTTTCTCGGATTAAATGTGGTTTCTCGAGTTTTCTTGTAATTCGCAATTCATTTGTTAACCCAAAAATCTCTTTGGAGAGCTCATTATACTTCTGTTTTAAATCCTCCTCTGACAAACTTCTTAATTCTTCCATATTAGACATATTATACCCTTTCTACTCGATCTACAAATCTGGTTTTAATGTTGAGTTTGGCAGCTGCTCTAGAAAGCGCTTGTTGAGCGTCTTCTCTGTTAACATTTGCCACTTCAAAAAGAATTTTTCCAGGTCTTATTGCTGCAACCCAATGATCTACAGCACCTTTTCCCTTACCCATTCGAGTTTCGGCAGGTTTTTTTGTTATTGGTTTATCAGGAAAAATTTTAATCCAAACCTTTCCTTTTCTGCTGAAGTATCGAGTAATAGCAACACGACATGCTTCGATTTGTCTATTGGTTATTTTTCCTCGCTCTAACGCTTGCATACCAAAATCACCAAATTCAACAAATGCGCCGCTTTTCGTTAACCCAGATAAACATCCTTTTTGTGTTTTTCGATACTTCGTACGAGATGGTAACATTACCATTGCACTATTCTCCTTTCTTATCGAACCGGTTGGTCGCCCTTATTAATGATTACTTTTACGCCAATGGTACCATATGTGGTTTCCGCTCTTGCAGTAGCATAATCAAGATCAGCTCTTAATGTATGAAGCGGAACTCTTCCTTCTTTATACCATTCTGTTCTTGCTATTTCAGCACCACCGATTCTACCTGATAATTGTACTTTTATGCCTGCAGCACCTGCATCCATTGCAGCTTGCATGGCTTTTTTTAAAACTTTTCTAAACGCTACTCGTCTTTCAATCTGTTTTGCAATTCCTTCAGCAACTAGTTTTGCATCTAAGTCTGGTCTTTTAACTTCTTCAACTTCTATCCAAACTTCTTTGCCAGTCATCTTGTGGAGTTCTTGTTTAAGAACATCGATTTCTGCGCCTTTTTTTCCTATTACTAGTCCCGGTCTAGCCGTATGAATGGTGACTTCTATTTTATCACTCATTCTCTTAATCACAATATTAGAAGTCCCTACACAGCATGGCTTTGTAATCAGACGTTTTCTAATTGCCGTATCTTCTGCAATCAATCTGCCATAATCTTGTTTGTTCGCATACCAGTTAGACTTCCAATTTTTTCTTATAACTAATCGAAATCCTGTTGGCGATGTCTTTTGACCCATTATAATCCTCTTTATTTAGCCTCTACAACCACAGTAAAGTGGCTCATTCTTTTCATAATTGGCACTCGGCCCCCGCGGCTTTTTGATTTCGCCCTTTTTATGGTAGGACCAGCATCTACACGCACTTCTTTAACAACAAGGTCTCTACGCTGAACATTTAAATTAGTTTCTGCATTTGCAATTGCGCTAGATAGTGTTTTACCTAGTAATCTACCGGCTTTGCTATTGGCAAAAAGGAGTTGTTGCTGCGCTGCTTCTACTTGTTTACCACGAATAAGCCCTGCAGCCAATCTAGCTTTTCTAGGCGGTATTCTTATGTATTTAGTGATGGCTTTCGCTTGTTTCATTATGTTATTCCTTCGCTACTTTCTTCGTACCGCCATGACCTTTAAAAATACGTGTTGGAGAAAATTCACCTAAGCGATGTCCAACCATATTTTCTGAGACATAAACAGCTATAAACTTTTTTCCATTATGAACTTCAAATGTATGCCCAACCATATCTGGTATAATCATAGATCTTCTTGACCAAGTTTTTACTGGTAGCTTTTTACTGTCCTTATTGAGTTTATTCACCTTAACTAAAAGATGATGATCTACAAATGGCCCTTTTTTTAGTGATCTACCCATTCTTATTTCCTTCGATCTTTAACAATAAATTTTGTGGATTTTTTCTTATTACGAGTTTTCTTACCTTTTGTTTGAAGAGCCCATGGAGTTTGTGGGATATAACCGTTATGTTTTCCTTCACCACCACCATGAGGGTGATCTACAGGGTTCATTGCAGTACCTCTTACAGTAGGTCTAATACCTTGCCAACGTTTTCTACCTGCTTTACCCTCTACTCTGAGAGACCATTCTGCGTTAGAAACAACGCCGAAAGTAGCTTTACAGTCTTCATTGATAAGTCTCATCTCTCCAGAAGGAAGTCTGATTGTAGCATATCCTCCACTACGACCGACTAATTGAGCAGAAAGACCAGCAGATCGGACCAGTTGTCCTCCACGAGCAGGATACATTTCAATGTTATGCACAACAGAGCCAACTGGCATATCTTTTAGGGGCATGCAGCATCCTATTTTAAATGGAGCTGAAGATCCAGACGCTACAGCATCTCCCTGCTTTAACCCTTCAGGAGCTAAAATATATCTTTTTTCTCCATCTGCATAATTTAAAAGAGCGATGAAAGCGCTTCGGTTTGGATCGTACTCAACAGATGAAACGTGAGCGGCAATGCCATCCTTATCTCTTTTAAAATCAATGGATCGATAAAAACGTTTATGTCCACCACCACGATGTCTTGTGGTGATATGACCGTGATGATTCCGACCGTTTATTCTTTTCTTATTAGAAAGTAATTTTTTTTCCGGCTTTACAGTAGCGCGAGAATTACCAACTCTTGTTAACTGATCATTCGTTGGCAAAATCAACTGTCTTTGCCCTGGCGTAATTGGTCTAAATTTTTTTACCATGGTGTTATTACCTTATTATACAGCGTCATCTAACGCGTCACCCGCAGACAATGTGACAATTGCTTTTTTGAAGCCGCTCGTTTTACCGAATCTTCCTTTCATAAATTTCATTTTTGGCTTTACGTTAATCGTATTAACAGCTGTAACTTTTACTTTTTTTTCTGCATAAATATCTTCTACAGCCTTAGCGATTTCTTGTTTATTCGCCTCTTTTGCAACTAAAAAAACATATTTTGGTAAATTGAATTTTTTAACACTCTTATTGCTTTGAGCATCTTTTAACCCATGCAAAACATTTGCTTTTTCCGTTACATAACGAGACTTAATGATCGAATATGCGTTTTTCATTATTCACTCGCTCCAAGCATTACTTTTAATTCATCAAAAGCGCTGTCCATGATAAAGAGATTTTCATTTAAAGCCAAATCATATCCATTAACGTTTTCTAAATGTTTAAACTGCTTCTTCTGAATATTTCTCATGCTTTTTGTAAAAGCATGATAAGCATCTCTTTTCCCATCATTGGGGCTTTCTGCTAAAAACATAACCCGACTGTTTTGCACATTTAATTTTGATAACAATTCATATACAACTTTTGTTTTGGGTCCGCTCATTTCTGCAGAAGCTAAGATATGCATTTTTCCGTTTGCAATTTTTTGCGATAACAGATAACGGATCGCAGCGCGCTTTTCTTTCTTATTGATTTTTACGTGTTGATCAAATTTTGGTTTTGGACCAAATACAACACCGCCTCCTTTATATTGAGGAGCGGCCAAAGACCCTTGTCTAGCTCGACCAGTACCTTTTTGAGGGTGTGGTTTTGCTGTAGAATGATTAACTTCATTTCTCTCTTTTGTATTAGCAGACCATTGTCTTCTATTAGAGCGAATTGCAATCAAATAATCTTTGAGCATTTGTTCGTTAACCGAGGTTGTTAAATCATCATCTGATATTTTAACTTCCCCTACCTGATTTCCCTTGAGATCGTATTTTTTTAAAGTTGCCATTTTGCTCTCCTATTTACTTTTTTTCATTGATTTTCTAACGTAAACAGGTGCATTTCTTGCACCAGGAATAGCTCCCTTTACAAGGATAACTTGCTTATCAGCATCTATTTTGACAACTTTTAAGTTTTCTACGGTCACTTTGTCACATCCCATATGACCAGGCATAGGGTGATTTGGCAAGGTTCTACCTGGAGTAGTTCTCATCCCTGTAGATCCGGCGTGACGGTGAAACCCAGAACCGTGTGCTGCAGGACCTCCGGCAAACTTGTGACGTTTAATAACGCCTTGAAAGCCTTTGCCTTTAGAAATCCCACAAACATCAACAAATGATGTTCCACTAAAATAGTCTACGGAGATTTCTTGTCCCACTTTATATTCAGATGAATCATCTAATCTAGATTCAAGCAAAGACTCTTTTGGCTCAATATTAGCCTTGTCAAAGCGTGTAATATACGGCTTTGCGAGATTCTTTTTTCTAGATGAGGATAATTTACCTGCTCCTAATTGGATGGCATTGTACCCATCATTTTCCATATTTTTTATTTGAACGACAACATTAGGTTCGACGCTTATTGCAGTACAAACAACTAAGTTTCCTTCTTCGTCAAATATCTGGGTCATCCCCAGTTTTTTTCCCATTAATCTTAATGACTTCATTCTTATAATTCCCTATCGAAACAAGACTTGAAAAGATATATGGGAAGAGAATAGCAAATGGCAGTATTTTAATACAACGAATTTTTAAACAATTTTGAAAAGAAAAATAAGAGATTTGAAAAAAACATTTTCTTGACGGTTTGTAAACAATCTTTCAACAATAAAAAAAGCATGCAATTTGATTGCATGCTTTTATCTTTTCAACAAAAAGATTTATTGAAAAACGACTTACGAATCTAAACCAACTACTAAAGCTAGCGGTGTCGCTTGTCTTGGAGCAGAGCTATCTGCGCCACTCTCATCTACAGGCGCCGATGTATTGGCATACTCTCCACTGCCAGCTCTAGGTCTTCCATCTATAGGAGCACCAGAACTGGTATCTTCTGTAGCATCTACATCTTGTTCAACGTCTCCGTTTGCTGTAGGATTTGATTTATATCCAGCCATAAAGTTTTCAGCTTTTTCTGCTTGATCTTTACATGCTTCTGCATGTTTTTTGTTAATATGAGAAAGTGCGCTAAATGCAATTGCAGCTACACATAAAGTCATGATCACAACAGAAGCTACTGTTGCGCCCATAAATGCGCCAACAATTAAACCGATGACCCCGATCAGAGCTAAAGCAAGGTGGCAAATATTTTTTGCAAGACCAAGCCATGCTGCTGTCTGTTTAGAGCCATGTTCTGCTTTTTTAAGATCAAAGACCTCAACTTCGACTTGTTCAAATGGACTTGCAGCAGCAAAATCTACATCCTTGCCGTCGCTCGCCACTAGCGCCGGCGCTTTTGCAGCAAGCGGGTCAGCAAGAGTCATAAAATTACCAACCATTGCAAGCACAACTCCTACGAGACCACCAACAGACCCCATCCAAGTGTTCGCTGTAGCAGCTGTAGCTGACAATCCACCAAAAGGCTCTGCGATAATTTCTACGGTAGCTTGGCCACAATAGAGCGCATCACTTGTTCGTTGAGCACCTTTCATAAACGCTTTTACGCTAGCTCTTTGATCATCAGTTTCAAAACCTTTTGCAAAGTTCACGCCAGCATCAACGAGTAAAAGAGGAGCTCCAAGCAAACCTTTTACCCCTTTTGCTACGCCAAAGAACGTGTCTCCAAATGCTTCTACACCATCTGCGCAAGCTCCACCGGTAGAACCAATAACGCGTTGTGCAGCATGAATTGCTAAAGATGTCGCTTCTGCTGTAAACCCGACTGTTTTAAGTGCATCTGTAGGGTTTTCTTTTACAAAATCCACAAGTCCCGTACCAACTGGATAACCTGGAACTGGATATCGTACTGTCATGTTTGCCATTTTTCCTCTCTTTATTGTTAAGAAAATTTAAAAACTTGGTTAATCGATAAATTAGTTTTTAAATTTGTTGTTTCACAATCATGTTAAGTTATGTTAAAGACGGAATATAATTTCTGTTGGATTTTTTGTAAATCAAAGAAAAAAAAATTAAAAAAAACAATTCTATTTTGGAATAAAAAAAACAAATTTTAAATTACAATAAAAACAAATAATAAAAATATTTAATATTTTTGCAATATAAAGATTGAAACAGCTTTTATTATAATGATAATAAAAAAACGTTAATTTGTTTCGACTCTATCATCTACAGCATGGTGAGATCCACTGACTGCTCTACTTCTTGTAAGGTCAGAAGTATCATGATTGCCATCTAAACAGGAGCTAATTTATATAAAGCCATAGCTTTCTCTGCAGCACTTACTTCGTTCTTACATACTTCTGCATGCATTTTATTAATATGAGCAATCACGCTGAATGCAATTGCAGCTACACATAAAGTCATGATCACAACAGAAGCTACTGTTGCGCCCATAAATGCGCCAACAATTAAACCGACTACTCCGATCAGAGCTAAAGCAAGGTGGCAAATATTTTTTGCAAGACCAAGCCATGCTGCTGTCTGTTTAGAGCCATGTTCTGCTTTTTTAAGATCAAAAACATCAACTTCGACTTGTTCAAGTGGAGTTGCAGCAACAAAATCTACATCCTTGCGATCTACAAGCTCTAGACCTGTATCGTCGTCTGCCACTAGCGCCGGCACTCGTGCAGCAAGTGGGTCAGCAAGAGTCATAAAATTACCAACCATTGCAAGCACAACACTTACAAGACCACCAACAGCTCCCATCCAAGTGTTCGCCGTAGCAGCTGTAGCTGACAATCCGCCAAAAGGCTCTGCGATAATTTCTACGGTAGATTGACCACAATAGAGAGCATTACTTGTTTGTTGAGCACCTTTCACAAACGCTTTTACGCTAGCTCTTTGATCATCAGCTTCAAAACCTTTTGCAAAGCTCACGCCAGCATCAACGAGTAAAAGAGGAGCTCCAAGCAAACCTTTTACCCCTTTTGCTACGCCAAAGAATATGTCTCCAAATGCTTCTGCACCATCTGCGCAAGCTCCACCGGTAGAAGCATGAATTGCTAAGGATGTAGCTTCTGCTGTAAATCCAACTGTTTTAAGTGCATCTGCAGGGTTTCCTTTTACAAAATCCACAAGTCCCGGACCAACTGGATAACCTGGAACTGGATATCGATATTGTGCTGTCTTGTGTACCATTTTCCTTCTCTTTATTGTTAAGAAAATTTAAAAACTTAATTAATCAATAAATTAGTTGTTAATTTTGTTTTTATAATCACATTAAGTTATATTAAAGATGAAATATAATTTCTGCTGAATTTTTTGTAAATTAAAGAAAAAAGTTTAAAAAATGAATTTTAAATTACAATAAAATCAAACAATCAAAATATTTAACATTTTTTGTGTTATAAAAATTGGAATAACTTTTATTATAATAAATAAAAAAGATTATAAAAACACAACTTCTGATGCGCCTCTTAAAAAAGCATCAAAAGACATATTATTTTTCCCTTCCGGCCTAACAATAAGCGGCTCTATAGCTCCTGTAAAGCACCCTATTATTGTTTGATTTTTAGAAATAGCAATGAGTTGACATGGAGCATAATTTCCTTTATGGGATTTTGCTTTAATAATTTTTAATTGCTTTTCGTCTCCTTTAATTTTTATTTTACAATAAGCAGCCGGTTGTGGGCTAAACGCACGAATTTGATTGATAATTTCTTTTGAAGAGTGATGCCAATTAATTATTAAATCACTATTTTCTATTTTAGGGGCAAAAGATACTAGCGCTTCATTTTGCACCATCCCTTGCGCCAAATATCGTCTTATATCCTTTAAAAAAGGTATGATCATTTTAATTGCAAGTTCACAAAGTGCATGTTCTATCTCATCAAAATATTGATTTTCATTAAAATTTAAACTTTCTTGTAAAAAAACATCCCCGGCATCCATTTTTTTTACCATTTTCATAATGGTAATACCTAATCTTGTTTCTCCTGCTAAAATTGCTCGTTGAATAGGTGCCGCGCCCCGATATGTGGGCAGCAATGAAGTGTGAATGTTAATACAATCAATGGTTGGAATAGATAAAATAAAATCCTTTAAAATCTCTCCATATCCAACAACAAGAAACAAGTCTGGTCTTAAATTTTTTAAAATTTCTCCCACTTCCAACGTAGATACTTTATCAGGCTGAAACAATGGGATTGTTAATTTTTTTTCTAAATACAGTTCTTTTACCGGAGGGGGTTGAAAAATAAGGGCGCGTCCTTTAGGACGGTCCGGCTGAGTGACAATACCAATAATATTAATCTGGTTTGCAATCAGCGCCTCTAGAATTTTTTTTGCAAAAACAGGAGTGCCAAAAAAGACAATTCTCATGACTACATTTCAAGCAATAATTTATACTCTTCAATATCTTCTTGATATTCTTGAGTGCCTCCGGCAAGACCAATCAAACCTCGCTGAGAGTTCTCACAAAAACGAACCCAATGGTTTACTTTATCGCAAGAAGGGATTTCTTGTTTTAATTGAAATAAAGCCTCTTCTAATTTTAGCCCTGATCGATAAGTGAGCCGGAAAGCTTTTGTAAGATTTTGTCTTTCTTCTAATGGAAATTGATGCCTTTTCAATCCAACTAGATTTAAGCCACCTAATTTATATGGATAACCTGCGCCAATGGTAAAGGGAGGAACATCATGAGTGATACGAGAAAAACCGCCTACCATAGCATATTTTCCAATTCTTACTCGTTGATGTACTGGTGTCATTCCACCAATAATGGCAAAATCTTCTACAATCACATGACCAGCGAGCATCGCATTATTGGCCATAATCACACTATTTCCAAGTTCACAGTTATGCGCAACATGGCAATAAGCCATTACCAGGCAATTATTACCAATTTTTACAACAGACCCTTCCATGCAAGAAGAGTTAACTGTTACAAATTCTCTAATGCTACAATTTTTACCAATTTGCACATAAGTAGTCTCACCTCTAAATTTCAAATCCTGGGTTTGCGTGCCTATACTGGCACTCGGCCATATTGTGGTTCCTTCGCCAATCGTAGTATATCCGTCAATATATGCGTATGATTTGATTGTAACACGGTCATGGAGTTTTACATTTTTCTTTACAACAGCATAAGGTTCTATCGTTACATCTACACCAATTTCCGCTCCCTTTTCTACAATTGCTGCCGGATGTATATTTGCTTGTTTCATCAAAACTCTTCTCGCTTTTAAATGTTATTATGTTCCAATTAACTCTTTATCCATCATGCCAAAACCGATTTCAGCTTCAGCTACCACTTTTTCATCAACGATTGCTTTTGCAAGAACTTTGCCTCCCCGCTTAGAAAAATGAATCCCTTCTATATGGAGATATAAAACATCCCCAGGGAAAACAGGTTTTCTAAATTTCGCATTATTTACTGTCATTAACAATGCCGTACGATCATTAAATCCTTTTTGATCAATCAAAATACCACCTGTTTGAGCAAGTGCTTCTAAAATCAACACTCCAGGCATAATCGGAGTCCCAGGAAAATGTCCTTTAAAAAAGGGCTCATTAACCGTTACGTTTTTTTGACCAACGATGAGATTTTTTTCTAAATCAATTTTAATAATACGATCTACTAGAAGGAAGGGATAATTATGAGGCAGTATTGTTGCTATCTGTTTAATACCCATTACTGGGGAAGGAAGCTCATTGCTCATCTTGGTTTACTTCCTTTGATTTTAAAGGCAAGTTGCTTAGCAAATTCGGTATTAGAATGATGTCCAGATTTAATCGCAATGATATGTGCTATAAAAGGAAACCCAACTAATGATAAATCACCCATCAAATCTAATACTTTATGTCTGACCATTTCATTGGGAAACCGTAGACCGCCAGGATTCATGACCTGATCACCCTTAATAATAACTCCACTTTCTAAACTCCCACCTTTAATCAGTCCCTGGTCAAGAAGTCCTACAATCTCTTCATACAAAGAAAAGGTTCGACAAGCTGCGATTTCTCTTTTATATACTTCTGTGTTAATAATCGTGGAAAAATATTGGGAATCTAGCAAAGGATGGTTTTTATAGCTTAATGTGTAACTAATTTTCAATTCATCACTAGGCAATCCAACTAAATAAATGTCTCCTTTAGACCAAAAGACTGGAGAATCTAATTTATGAACTTGAAGGAGTTGCTCTTGAACAAGAATCCCACCTCTTTCAATTAATTCTACAAACAAAGTAGAACTACCATCTACTGCAGGGATTTCCGGTCCATCGAGTTCAATAATCAAATTATCTATGTGGTAAGCGGTTAAGGCAGACAATACATGTTCTACGCTTTGAATGATGACCTTTCCATCGCCAAGATTCGTGCAGCGAGGAGTGCCAGCTAAATTCTGTAGTGATGCTGCATAGATAGGCTCATGTTTCAAATCTATTCTTTTAAAGACTATTCCGGTTCCTGCAGGAGCCGGTACAAATCGCATTTTGATGGTAAGCCCAGAAAACAACCCTATGCCGGCAATATCCACTTCAGAAGCAAGAGTTTGTTGATTCCTTAATATCTTTGGTTCTGGAATAGTTATAGCTTCTTTAACTTTACAGGAAGATAACAAAAAAACCTCAATCAGTAGCGCTGGTTAATAAACAACTCTTTATTTATGAAGTATTTCAAAAATGTAACAACCACAAAAATTTTCAGCAAGAGCTATTTTTCTTTTTTCGATATGGAAAAGCAAAAAATAGCACACAAAGACTGCTTATTATTAATACAAAAGCATCTCCCCATATGACATAAGGTGTTATATATATATATGTTGGAACACTACAATATAATATACCCTGATAAAACTGGTTATTACTGAGAATGGGCAAAGAATCTATCACTTTACCAAGTGGATTTAGCGCACATGTTACACCACTATTACAACTTCTAACTAAAGAAGTACCAAGTTCCACACTTCGTAATTTTCCATGAACAAAATGCACCTGTGGAAGATTGGAAAACGGATACCATCCATCATTAGTAATATTTACTAGTATGTTGGGATGTAATAACCTACTTTTTCTAATTACATGAGGGAAACATTCTTCATAGCAAATGGATGGACTATATCTATATTCTTCTCCTTCAAATATACCAGCATTATTACCAGGAGTAAAAAAAGAGGTTATTCCATAACCTTCTGATATCTTTTCCAGTAATTTTAGTGGCATATACTCCGCTAAAGGAAGTAATTTTTGTTTGATATAATACTCGCTATGCTCTTCAAAAGGTTTAAAGAAAAATGCTGCATTATACGATTCATTGGTCTTTTTGTTTACTGTATCCAATCCCAAAATGAGATTCGCATGAAAATAATTAGAAATAAATTGCGCAATATACCCATTAGACACCATCCATTTCCCTGTATTTGATTGCTTTGCATAAGGTTCTTTTAAAATAGGAAGAGTGTTTTTTAAGTCTTTTGATGGAATATGTTGTTGCAGCATCCATGTAACATCTTCGAGCGAATAAATACACAAATGATCAACAAAAGGAAGTGCATATTCCGGCAATACAATCAAATCAAGAGGGTGTTGTGTTTTTTCTGTTAATAAAAAAGCCAAAATACGCTGCCATTGATCAAGCGGATGAATGAATGCATCGATCCATTTTTCCATGATTGATTTTTCTTCTATCTGCAGCCCTGTTTGAATCAATGCTACATTGATATGTTGTGATTCCTTGATTTTTGCCTCTTGTACCTTTACATTAATTAACCCATAAATAAATGGAATAGCGACAAAGCAGGTAAAAAGACAACTATACTTTCGTTTATTCACTGTTAGCAAGAGCTTTAAAAATAACATATTACATAATATCGTCCAAAAAGAGAGAAAGAAAACTCCTCCTAAAGCAGCAAACTGCATCGGAAAAAATGAAAAGGTCCAGCTTAATCCTAACTGATTAAAAGCAAATCCACTAAAAAAATAAAGACGAGACCAATCCATTAATTC